>JAJRXN010000230.1 GCA_024276295.1 Acidobacteriota bacterium | reverse complement strand
GTCTCCCGGCGGCGCGCGTGTCGAGCCAGGCCTGCAGGATCAGCGCCGCGGCGACCTTGTCGATCACCTGCCGCCGTCTCTTCCGCCGGACGTCGCCCTCGAGCAGCGCGCGCTCCGCGGCGACGGTGCTCATCCGCTCGTCCTGGAACGCGACCTGGAAACCCTCGGCCGCGAGCCGCTCGCCGACCACGCGCGCCTCGGCGACGAGCGGACCGTCGCGTCCGTCGAGTTCGTACGGCATCCCGATCACGAAGGTGTCGACGTCGCGTCCGCGTGCCAGTTCGACCAGTGCCGCGATGTCGCGGCGCAGCCCGCTGCGGCGGACGACGGTGACTGGAAACGCCACGCTGCCGCCCTCGTCGGCCACGGCCACGCCGAGCGTCTTCGTCCCGACGTCGATGCCCATCACCCGGCCCATGTCACCGGGCATTGTCGGGCCCGGGACGCCGGCCGGCAACGGCCCGGCGCGGCCCCGGCGACGCGCGCGAGGTCACGTCCGCGACAGATCGTCGAGCGCCGCGACCAGCAGCCGGAAGAACCGCTCGACCGATCCGATCTCGACCCGCTCGTCCGGCGAATGCGCGCCGCGGATCTCCGGTCCGAAGGAGACCATGTCCATTCCCGGAATCCGCTCGCCGATCAGGCCGCACTCGAGACCGGCATGGATCGCGGTGACCTCCGGCTGGCGCCCGAACAACCGTTCGAACGCGCCCTTCAGCACGCCGAGCACCGGCGAATCGAGATTCGGCTTCCAGCCCGGATAGCGCCCGGTGCGCGTGGCGACCGCCCCGGCGAGATCGGAGACCGCACGGATCTGCTCGAGGACCGAGTCGAGCGCCTCGGACACCGACGATCGCGAGCAGCACACGATGTCGGCCGAAGATGCCCCGCGCTCCGCATGCACGACGCCGAGATTGGTCGACGTCTCGACGAGTCCGGGGATGTCGCGGCTCATCGCGATCACGCCGCTCGGCAGGCCGCGGAGCAGCAGCACGAGACGGCGGCTGGTCTGCTCGTCGAATGCCTCGGTCGCCGGCTCGCCGTCGGGACCGCGCGCCTCGATCACCGGCCCCGACTCGATCCCGGCGAACTCCGCCGCCACCGTCGCCGCGACGCGGTCGATCGCCTCGCGCACCGCCGGCTCGGCCGCGGCCGGGACCGCGATCGTCGCGAACGCCTCGCGCGGGATCGCGTTGCGCTTGCTGCCTCCCGTGAGATGGACGATCCGCAGCGCCGCCTGCCCGCCGGCGGCGTCGAGGGCGCGCGCCAGGACGTGGATCGCGTTGGCGTGGTTGCGGATGATGTCGAGACCGGAGTGTCCGCCGAGCAGGCCGGTCACCGCCACGTCGAGCAGGCGGTGGCCGGCGGGGATCGCAGCGCGGGTCAGTCCGAGACGGATCTTCGTATCGCAGCCGCCGGCACAGCCGACGAACAGCACGCCGTCCTCCTCGGAGTCGAGGTTGAGCATCGTCCGGCCGCTGACGAGCGACGCCTCGAGGCTCATCGCCCCGGTCATCCCGGTTTCCTCGTCGATCGTCATCAGCAGTTCGAGCGGACCGTGGACGACGTCCGGGTCCTCGGCCGCCGCCATGCCCGCCGCGACGCCGATCGCGTTGTCCGCTCCGAGCGTGGTGCCCTCGGCGGTGATCCAGTCGCCGTCGCGCACGACGTGCACCGGACCGGTCTCGCAGTCCCAGGGGCTGTCGGCGTTGCGCTCGCAGACCATGTCGAGGTGGCCCTGGATGATGACCGGCGCGGCCTGCTCGCGGCCGGGGCTGGCCGGAACCCGCACGACGAGGTTGCCCGCGTCGTCGCGCTGGGTCTCGAACCCCTGCTCGGCGGCCCAGGCGAGCACGTAGCGGGCGATCTGCTCCTCCCGGCCCGAGGGGCGCGGCGTCCGGGTGAAGACCTCGAAGTGCTTCCACAGTCTGGCGGGCTCGAGCCCTGCGAACGGCTGGTCCGACATCTCGTTCTCCTTGGAGGAAGGGGAGCGCCGATTCTACCTGCCGCCGGCCGGCTGCACGACGCGACCCGCCGGGAGCCGGCGGCTGCTAGGATCGCGGGGTCGGACCAGGGGCGGCCCGCGGTCCGCAATGCCCCGCCGCCCCGCCACGGTCCTCTTTCGGGCACAAGGAGATCGGAATGCGCAAGGCACTCGTCGTGCTGGCGGTGATCGCCGGGCTGTTCGTCCTCGTCGGCATCTCGCTCGTCGTGTGGGGAACCCGCACCTACAACCACTTCGTGGCCCTCGAACAGCGGGTCGACCAAGCCTGGAGCGACGTCGAGAACGTCTACCAGCGGCGGCTGGACCTGATCCCCAACCTGGTGGAGACCGTCAAGGGCGTCGCGGGCTTCGAGAAGGAGACCTACACCGCCGTCGCCGAGGCGCGGGCCCAGGCCGGGGCGGTCCGGATCACCCCCGAGATGCTGCGCGACCCGCAGGCGCTGGCCCGCTTCGACCAGGCCCAGGGGGCGCTGTCCTCGGCGCTCTCGCGGCTGCTCGTCACGGTCGAACGCTACCCCGACCTGAAGGCGAACCAGAACTTCCTCGACCTGCAGGCGCAGCTCGAGGGAACCGAGAACCGGATCGCCGTCGCGCGCAAGCGATTCAACGAGGCGGTGCGGGAGTACAACACCGCGATCAGGCGGGTGCCGGCCCGGCTGATCGCCGGCCTCGCCGGGTTCGAATCGCGCGCGTTCTTCGCGGCTTCGCCGGGAGCCGAGACCGCCCCGAAGGTCGAGTTCTGATGCGGCGCCTGCGGCTCGCGGCGGCCGGGCTGGCCCTCGCCACCCTGCTGGCGCCGTCGGCGCTGGCGCGCTTCGAGCCCCCGCCGGCCCCGCCCCGCTTCGTGCACGACGGGGCGGGGCTGCTCTCCTCGCAGGAGCGCCGGGCCCTCGAGGACCGCGTGCTCGAACTGGACCGCGAGCGCGGCCTGCAGATCGGTGTCGCGATCATGCCTTCGCTGGAAGGCGAGCCGATCGAGGAGGCGACGCTGGCGATCGCCGAGGCGTGGAAGCCGGGACAGGCCGAACGCGACGACGGCGTGCTGCTCGCCGTCTTCGTCGAGGACCGCAAGGTGCGGATCGAGGTCGGCTACGGCCTCGAGGGAGCGATCCCCGACGCCATCGCGGCGCGCATCGTCCGCAACGTGATCTCCCCCGCTTTCCGCGCCGGGCAGTTCTACCGCGGGCTGCGCGGTGCGGTCGACGCCCTGGCGCTGGCGGCGGCCGGCGAGACCGAGGCGATTCCCCGGGGACGCCCCGGCGGCGAGCGCGGCAAGCCGATCGGCATGGTGGTCTTCCTGATGCTGATCGTGGCGTTTTCAGTGCTCTCGAGACTCGCCCACCGGCGCGCGGCAGGAGTCCGGACCCTTCGCGGCGGACGGCTGGCCGGGGGGGACCTCCCGTGGTGGGTCTGGCTGCTGATCTTCAGCTCGGGCCGCGGCCGCGGGGGACACGGAGGCTTCGGCGGCGGACTCGGCGGAGGCGGCTTCGGGGGCGGCGGTTCGTTCGGAGGCGGGAGCTTCGGCGGCGGCGGCGCGTCGGGAGGATGGTGATGACGGACGAGCGGAGACGTGACGCCTCCTTCTTCACGCCGTACGGGTACGGCTCGTTCCTGATGCTGCTCGGCCTCGCCCTCGGGGTAGTCGGGCTGGTCGTCGCGGTGACGGCGCTGCGCGGAACGACGGCCGTCGAGTCGTGGGAAGAGCCTTCGCCGCTGCCCGGCATCCTGCTGCTCGGAGCGGGCCTTGCGGCCGTGGTGTCCGGACACTGGCTGCGCAGCCGGCACCTCGTCGCCGCGCGGCTGACCCCGGCGACGTTCCTGACGCCGGAGGAGGAGCAGCGCGTGCTGGAGGCGATCCGCCGTTTCGAGCAACGGACGTCGGGCGAGATCCGGATCCACCTCGAGACACGCGTCGACGGGGACGTCCTCGAGGCGGCGCGGCGCACGTTCGAACGGCTCGGGATGACCGCCACCGAACAGCGCAACGGCGTGCTGTTCTTCGTCGCGACGCGCAGCCGGCGGTTCGCCGTCGTCGGCGACGCCGGCATCGACGCTCATGTGCCGGAGGGGTTCTGGGACGAGGTCGTGCGCGACGTGCGCGAGGCGTTTCGCGCCGGCCGCTTCGCGGACGGCCTGATCGCCGGCATCATGCGGGCCGGCGAGAAGCTCGCGGAGCACTTTCCGGTCCAGCCCGGCGACGTCAACGAGCTGCCCGACGACATCTCCCGCTCCTGATCCTGCCGGCGCCGTCCGGGGCCGGGCTAGAATGGCGCGATCCCCTTCCCAGGAGCTGACCATGGCCGCACCGTTTCCCGGCACCGGCGTGCCGCTCGAGGAGCATCTCGCACGACGGCGCCGCGTACTCGACGCGCTCGGCGACGACGCGATGATCCTCCCCGCGGGCCGACCGAAGGTGTACTCGCGTGACACCGAGTACCGCTTCCGGCCGGCAAGCGACTTCTTCTACCTGACGGGCTTCAGCGAACCCGAATCGGTGCTCGTGCTCCGTCCCTCCGCGGACACGCCGGCGGTCCTCTTCGTCCGGCCGCGCGACGCGAACGCCGAGGTGTGGACCGGGCGCCGGGCCGGGCCC
>JAJRXN010000229.1 GCA_024276295.1 Acidobacteriota bacterium | reverse complement strand
GTCAGGACTCAGCGCTTCGAAGCGGCCTTGCGCTCCGCCTTGCGGCGCTTCCGGTCGTTCTCGCGCCGGCGGCGCCGGCGGCGTTCGGACGGCTTCTCGTAGTACTCGTGCTGGCGGATCGCCTTGCGGATCCCGAACTTCTCGACCTTGCGCCGGAAGCGCCGGAGGGCCTTTTCGAGATCGTCCTTGACGACGACGTAGGTCGAATCAGGCATGAGGTGTTCTCACTGCTCCTTTCGGGGAAGGCGGGATCGTAGCCTGCGTCGGGCCGGCAAGCCAGTCCAGTCATGGGCCATGGGCGCACGAAACCGCGGCCCCTTCCCGCGCCGGCACCGGGAAGGCGTCGCGGATCCGCCGTGGCGACCGGCCGCTGCGCCGATCGTCCACGATCCGGGTTAGCGTACGACCCGCCTCCGGGCTTGTCAACGCGCTGCGGCCGGCGGCGGATCGTGCATAATCCGGCCCCTGATCCGGTCGTTCCTCCGGGTCCTGGAACCACCCTTCAGCTCCCGCCGATTCGAACCGGGGCGGACGGCGCATGAAACAGTCAGTCCACCCGCTGGTCGACTGGCTCTACGGTCTCAGGGGCCCGGACCTCAAGTGGGAACTCGATACGGCCCGCGAGTTCACGGCCGCGCTCGGCCACCCCGAGCGGCGCTTTCCCGCCATCCACGTGGCGGGAACCAACGGCAAGGGCTCGGTCGCCGCAATGACCGAGGCGATCGCGCGCGCGGCCGGCCTGCGGACCGGCCTGTTCACCAGCCCGCACCTCGTCTGCCCGTCGGAGAGGATCCGGCTCGACGGCCGGCCGATCCGGCTCGACCGGTTCGTCGAACGGATCGGCGCGCTTCGCGCCCTCGCCGCGCAGGCGCTCGAGGACGGCCGACTCGGGCGACATCCCTCGTTCTTCGAGATGCTGACCGCAGCAGCCCTGGCCGAGTTCGCCGACCACCGGGTCGACCTGGCGATCCTCGAGGTCGGACTCGGCGGCCGGCTCGACGCCACCAACGTGGTCGTCCCCGCGGTGACGGCGATCACGACGATCGGGCTCGACCACCGCAAGACCCTCGGCGGCACGATCGAGGCGATCGCCGCCGAAAAGGCCGGCGTGATCAAACCGGGCATCCCGGTCGTCATCGGCACGCTGCCCGCCGCGGCGCGCGCGGTCGTCGAACAGGCGGCGCGTCGTGCCGGGGCCCCGCTCTTCGCGGCCTGCGACGAGGTGCGGCTCGCGCTCTCCGCGGGCGACACCGGGGAGCTGCTGATCGAGACGCCGGAAGCGCGGTATGAACCGACCCGCCTGGGTCTCGCCGGCGCACATCAGCGCGCCAACGCCGCGGTGGCGGTCCGCGTGGTCGAACTGCTGCGCGCGCGGGCCGGCCTGGCCGTGCCTCCGCACGCGATCGCCGCGGGGCTTCGGCAGGTCGACTGGCCGGGACGCCTCGAACGGATCGACGGCCGGCCACCGGTGCTGCTCGACGCCGCGCACAACGTCGACGGCGTGGTCGCCCTTGCGGCGCATCTCGCGCGGAGCGCGCCGGGCGCGCGGCCCCCGGGGCGGCGCGTGCTGGTCTTCGGCCTGACGGAGGGACGGGACCCCTCCACGATGCTCGCGCCGCTCGTCGAACACGTCGCGGTCGTCGTCGCCACGGCTCCCGACACCAGCCGGGCGATCGACCCGGCGCTCGTCGCCGCGACGGCGCGCCGCCACGGCCGGCGGGCCGAGATCGCCGACGACGCCGCCGCAGCGCTGGCGATGGCACGCCGGCTCGCAGGCCCGGAGGGCGAGATCGTCGGAGCCGGATCGCTCTACCTCGTCGGAGACCTGCGGCGCGAGTTGCTGGGGCTCGAAGGTGCGGGGCATCCTCGACGCGAAACGGTCCCGCCGCTTGCGGAGCGGCAGGCGCGCCGTCCTGCCCGATCCTGCTGACGGAGTCGTGATGACGCTGCCCGATCTGCCCTGCGCGGCGACGCGCACGGACGAGACGATCCGCCTCGAACTCCCGGAGCCCGTCGAACCGCTCGACCTCGCGGCGCTGTTCGGCAACGACCGCGTCGTCGAACTCGAGATCGGAACCGGCAAGGGGCGGTTCCTGCTGCTGGCGGCCAGCGCGCGGCGCGACGTGAACTTCATCGGTCTGGAGTACGCGCGCGCCTACGCCGAGAAGACGATCGAGCGGCTCGGCAAGCGCGGTCTGACCAACGTCCGCGTCGCGCGTGCCGAGGCCGCCGACTTCATCACCCGGAGGCTCGGCGACGCGAGTCTTGCGGGCATCCACGTCTACTTCCCGGATCCGTGGCCGAAGAAGCGGCATCACAAGCGCCGCCTGATCCGGCCCGCCGTCCTGTCGGAGATGGCTCGGGTCCTGCGCCCGGGCAGTCTGGTGCGGCTCGTCACCGACCACCCGGACTACGCCGCGGTGATGCGCGAGCTGTTCGGCGTCGACCCGCGGTTCGCGGACGAGAGCGGGAGCACCGAACTCTGGCAGCTCCCGGGCATGGAGAGCTACATCGCTCCCGGCGTGACGAACTTCGAGATCAAGTACCGGCGCCAGGGCCGGCCGATCCACCGGATGATCTGGCGCCGTCGCGAATCCGGCTGACCTTGTCCTTCCCGCGAGCGCGAGGCCGACGCGCCGATCGGCTCGCCTCCGGCGTCACGACCCCGGAAGATCGACCCCGGAGGATCGGGGTGCGCGACGAGACCCGTCTTCGGGGCTGGCTGCGCCTTGCGCGCTGCCCGCGGCTGTCGCTGCGGCACGCCGTGCCGCTCGGCCGCCGCCTCGGGCCGGAGGTCTTCGCCGACCCGTCACGGGACGATCTCGTCGCCCGCGGCGTCGACGGTGCGCACGCCCGGACGCTGACCACCGCGGAACTGACGCGGCGGATCGACCAGGAGATCGCCCGCTCCACGCGGGAAGGCTGGCACCTTCTGGGGCTCGACGATCCGGCCTACCCGCCGCTGGTCGCCCAGCTCGCCGTGCCGCCGCCGGTGCTCGCGGTGCGTGGCGACCCCGGGGCGCTCACGCGCCCCGGCGTCGCGATCGTCGGCAGCCGCTCGGCGACGAGCTACGGCACCTCGATGGCGGAGACGCTCGCGGCGGGCCTGGCGCGTCACGGCATCGCCGTCGTCAGCGGTCTCGCGCTCGGCATCGACGGGCGCGCCCACCGCGCGGCCCTGCATGCCGGGGGAACGACGCTCGCGGTGCTCGGAACCGGCCTCGACGTGATCTACCCGCGGTCCCACCGGCGACTGACGACCGACGTCGCCGAACATGGCGCGGTGGTCACCGAGTTCCCTCCCGGGACGCCGCCGAAGCCGGGGCACTTTCCGCGCCGCAACCGGATCATCGTCGGGCTGTCCGATGCGGTCGTCGTCGTCGAGGCGGCGATCCCGTCGGGAACGCTGGTCACCGCACGCTGGGCGACCGAAGAGAACCGCGCGCTGCTCGCCGTCCCGGGCCGGGTCGGCGACCCGGCGGCCACCGGCTGCCTCGAGCTGCTCCGGGACGGTGCGGCGCTCGCCACCTCGGTCGAGGACGTGCTCGCCGAGCTGCGTCCCGAACGGATTCCCCGGCGCGCAGCGGCGGCCGCCGATGGTTCCAGCGCCGCGATCGCCGGACTCGGCCCGATGTGCGGCGAGGTGCTCTCGGCGATTCCCGCCAGCGACGACCGTTCGGTCGACGAGCTGCTCGACCTGCTCCCGGGACCGACCGACCGCATTCTCGCCGCACTGTTCGAACTGGAACTCTCGGGTCTCGTCGTCGCCCTGCCCGGCTCGCGCTACCGTCGGGCCACCGGCGGCTGACGCACTCCTCGACCGGCCCGTCCGACGTCCCCATATTCCCGCGGTGACGACCGACCGCGAAACCGCACGAGCGAGAGCGGGCTAGAATGGCGCGCCCGCCCGCGCGGCGCGCACAGCGATTGAAGGAGAGGTTCGATGCGTCGTGCCCCGGTCCTGATCCTGCTTCTGGTCACGGTGCTGCTCGTCGTCGGTTCGACGGCGGGCCTCGCGAGCACGGGTTCGCCCGGCGCCGCGGCCGGCGGCGAAGCGCATGGCGCCGCGCTCGGCGTCGAGCTGTCGATGCTCTGGGTCCTGCCCTTCGCGGGCATCCTGCTGTCGATCGCCGTCTTTCCGCTCGTCGCGCCGCATTTCTGGCACGAGCACTACCCGAAGGTGTCCTTCGCCTGGGCCGCGCTTCTCGCGGTGCCCTTCATGTTCGTCTACGGCCGCGAGGCCTGGCACGCGATCGTCCACATCTACCTGATCGACTACATCCCGTTCATCATCCTGCTCTGGGGGCTGTTCACGGTCGCCGGTGGCATCGTCGTCCGCGGCTCGCTGCGCGGCACGCCCGGGATGAACACGCTGCTGCTGCTGATCGGTACGCTGATGGCGTCGTGGGTCGGCACGACCGGCGCGGCGATGGTGATGATTCGGCCGGTCCTGCGCGCCAACGCCGAGCGGAAGAACAAGGTCCACGTCATCGTGTTCTTCATTTTTCTCGTGGCGAACATCGGCGGCTCGCTGCCTCCGCTCGGCGACCCGCCGCTGTTTCTCGGGTTCCTCCACGGCGTGCCGTTCTTCTGGACGACCAGGGCGATGTTTCTGCCGATGGTGCTGGCGGTCGGGATCCTGCTGACGATGTTCTACGTCATCGACCGGCGGTTCTACACGCGGGAAGGCGGCCTGGCCGAGTCGACCGACGAGAAGGTTCCATTCCAGATCGCCGGCTGGCACAACTTCTTCTTCCTCGGAGGCATCATCGGCGCCGTGCTCGTCAGCGGAGTCTGGGAATCGGGCGCGATCACCGTGCTCGGGACCGAACTTCGCATCGCCGATCTGACGCGTGACGTCGTGATCGTGCTGATGGGCCTCCTGTCGCTGCGCACGACGCACATGGCGCTGCGACGCGAGAACGAGTTCGGCTGGGGCCCGATCGCCGAGGTCGCGTACCTGTTCGCCGGAATCTTCATGACGATCGTACCGGCCCTCGAGATCCTCAAGGCGGGCGAAGAGGGCGCATTGGCCGGACTGATCCGGTCCGTCGAGCACCCCTGGCAGTACTTCTGGATCACCGGCGGGCTGTCGTCGTTCCTCGACAACGCCCCGACCTATCTGACGTTCTTCAACCTCCGGCTCGGCCGGTTCTTTCCGGGCGTGCCGGAGGCGGAGGCCGTCCACCGGCTCATCGCCGAGTACCACACCTACCTGCTCGCCGTGGCCGCCGGCGCGGTGTTCATGGGCGCGAATACCTACATCGGCAACG
>JAJRXN010000228.1 GCA_024276295.1 Acidobacteriota bacterium | reverse complement strand
GCGAGCGACTGCAGGATCGTCTCGCGGTGCTGGTCCTCGTGACGGGCGACCATCCGGAACACGAAGCCGCCGGAGAGCAGCGGCCGGGTCCCGTCGTCGGCGATCCGATCGAGCAGCGAGAGCGTGCGATCGCGGGTCTCGGCAAGCAGCGCGAGGCAGGCCGGCAGGTCGAGCAGCGGAAGCTCGCCGCGCACGTCGCGGGGCTGCTCCTGCGCGTCGTAGAGCGGCCACAGCTCGCGGTGTCGCGGCTGACGTCCGGCCGCACGGACGTGCAGCCAGTACTCCTCGTAGAGCGCGACGTGGGCGAGGTCCCACACGACCGGGCTCAGGAAGTCCCCGGCACGACCGACGAGCGCCCGGGCATCGAGCCGCCCGACCAGATCGAGCAGCTCGTCCCGCGCCGCGGACAGCTCGGCGACGACGTCGTCATGCCATGACGGGATACCCATCCGCTACGCCCGCGATGGCGGATTCGGGGCCGTGCCGACGCCGGCGTGGCGCACGCTGGAGAGCGCCGCAGGAGCGACATGCCGAGCAGGGGCGCCGACGTGCAGGAGTGGCGGAGGCGTATTCCATGCGGCGACGCGATGTCTTTTCACGGTGGGCTCCTCCGTCGGCAAGGTCGGTCGGGCGATCCCGGCGACGGAGTTCCCCCGCAGAGTCGCGCGTAACCCTGAAGTGCGCAGATGTTAACCCGGCGTCCCCGTTTGCGTCGACGGCGGTCCCGGTCACAGGTCGACCCGCCACGTCAGCGAGAAGTTCCTCGCGGGCAGTGGGGCCAGCGCCTTGAGGCGCGAGACATGGTTGCGGGCCAGGCGGTTGCCGAGATTGTCGGCGCGCAGGATCAGCTCGTGGACCGCGCCGCGCCGGATCATCCGCAGGCCGAGCCGGAAGTCGAGCATCGTCCAGCCTGCGGTCGGCGTCTCGCAGGCCTCCGGCGGCGCGTCGGCCTCGCAGAACACCCGGGACTGCTCGGACACCCGCGTCAGCTCGAATCTGCCGAACAGCTTCGGGCCGTGGACGTGCAGGCCGATCCGGGTGCGCCACGGCGGAATGAACGGCAGCGGCATCCCGTCGCGGCGCCGCTCGGCCCGGACGTAGTCGCTGGCGAGTTCGAGTGCGAGCTGCCGCTCCGGCCGGTCCAGCAGGCGCCACTCGAGCCGCGTCTCGCCGCCGAGGAACCTGGCGTCCTCCGCGGTGAATGCGAACACCGGCAGGTCGGTCGCGGTGCCGGCCGGCGCCGTCGCCGGTCGTTCGAGGATGAACCGGTCGATCCGGTTCCAGAACAGGTCCAGCTCTCCCGTGACGGCGCCGGAGCGGCGGCGCAGCGAGAGATCCAGCGCGAGGGTGATTTCGGGAGCGAGTCGCGGGTCGCCGATCTCGAACGAACCGGTGGCCGCGTGCTCCCCGAAGCTGGCCAGTTCCTCGACGCTCGGCATGCGTGCCGCGCGTGAGACCGTCGCCACCGCCGTCCAGCCCCCCGGCAACGTGCGCCGGGCGCCGAGCGACACCGATACCGCGGAGACGTCACGGGAGACGTCCCGTCCGCGGAAGGACGTCGCGACCGCCTGACGTTCCCACCGCGCGCCGGCGAGCCAGCGCCACGAATCGCGGTGCAGTTCCTCGAACACGAACAGCGCGACGGTGCCGGTGGAACTCGGAGCGAGGAACGCCTCCTCCCCCTCCGCCTCGAGGTCGGTGCGGCCGAGCTGCAGCCCGAGCGACCCGCTCCAGCCGCCGAGCGGGCGGTGCAGCAGCTCGACGCGCGTCTCCCAGGCGTCGGACGCGAAGCGCGTGCCGACCGCGCCGCCCTCGAGTTCCCGGTGCGCGTAGCGAGTGCGGGCCGCCGACAGCTTCGCGCTGCGCAGCCAGGAGCCGGCGAGGTCGAACTGGCCCCGCAGTGACCAGCGCGTGCGTTCGACGTCGATCCGGACAGGGCCCTCCGCGCCCGGTCCGGGAACGCCGTGGAGGCTGGCGTAGCGCGAGAACGACGCGCCGACGAAGCCGGACCCGAAGACCCTGCTGGCGCCGACGTCCCACGAGTCGGTGGCGACCGCGCTGTTGGCAAGGCGCGTCGAACCCGAGGTCGTCGCGGGAATCTCGACGTCTTCCTGTCGCTGGACCGATCCTCCCGCATGCCACGCCAGGCCGCCCGCGGCGCCGGTCAGCGAGACTGCGCCGCTGCGGGCCCGGGCATTGCTTCCGCGGCGCAGGAGCAGGTGCCCCGAGACCGGTCGCTCGGGCATGCGATCGGGGATCCGCTCGTCGAGCACGTTGACCACACCGCCGACGGCGCCGCCGCCGTACATGAGGGTCGCCGGACCGCGGACGATCTCGATCCGCGCCGCGTTTCCGGGATCGATGCTCACCGCGTGATCGGGGCTGATGCTCGAGACGTCCCCGGTGCCGAGCCCGTTCTCGAGCACCCGCGTCCTGTCGGCGCCGAGCCCGCGGATCACCGGTCGGCTCGCTCCCTGGCCGAACGCCGTCGAGGACACGCCGAGCCGATCCTCGAGAGTCTCGCCGAGCGTCGCGCCGCCTTCTGCGGCGAGATCCAGCGCATCGGCGACGTCGACCGGCTGGAAGCTCTCGTCACGCCGCAGCGCTCCCGGTCGCGCCGAGACGACGATCTCCTCGGTGTGGATCGCCAGGCCGAGCACGAGCGTCGCCCCGGCCGCCTCGCCGCCGCGGACGAGCACGTCCGCCACCGCCACGCCGAGCGCGCGGCTCTTCGCCTCGAGGTGATAGCGGCCGGCCGGGACGTCGTCGAATCGCACCCGGCCGTCGTCTCCGGTACGGAGCGTCCGCCGGAGTTCGGCGACGTCGACGCTCGCGCCGGCGACGGGATGGCCCGATCCGTCGACGACGCGCACGAGGATCGCGCCGCTTGCAGCATCGGGAGTCCCGCCCGCCATGGCGAGCGGGACGGCGAGGATCAGCGGGAGCGCGAGAGCGACGGCCCGCGGCCATCGGCGGCGGGTGATGGACATCACGTTTCCTCCTGTCCCGGGGTATCGGGGCGGCGTGCCGGGCCGCGGCCGATGCGCGGCGGCCGGCGGGCGCTGCCGCCCGCCACGAGTGCCGTGCCGGCGATTCAGGACAGGGGAGGTGCGCGCGGGGAGCGGCCGGACCGGGGTCGCTCCGCAAGGGCGACCGGCCGGTCGTTCTCGAAGCGATCCAGCGTCGGGGTCGGCGGCGTCGCAGGCGTGGGCGAGACCGGTGCGGGGCCGGCCGCACGCACCGCGGTGCAGATCGCGCAGCGCGCGGAGCCGTGATCCTCGGCGTGAGGAACCGCGGCGTGGGCTCCGGCGAGAAGGAGCCCCGCCAGGGCCAGGAGCGCCGTCCAGCGCGGCAGGCGATCACGAGATCGGGAGTTCATCGCTGCGACCTGCCCGCATGCTAGCAGCCGCCGCGGTGCCCGTGCACGCGCGATCGTCGCGCCGGCAGCGCACCGAAGACCAGCGGGCGTACGAGAGAAGCCCCGGCCGCCGAGGGGCCGGGGCGTTCGTCTCGCCGTGGCGCGCTCCGCCGGACATGGCCGGACCATGGCGCCTCCGCCGTCGGGGCCGGCTACCAGTTGTTGTCGCCGTCGAGCAGGTTGCCGAGGCCGCCGAGGACCGAACCCTCACCCCGGCTGCCGCCCTTCTGCGGTGCTGCCTGGAGCATCCGCCCCGCGAGCCGCGAGAACGGCAGCGACTGCATCCAGACATGCCCCGGTCCGCGCAGCGTGGCGAAGAACAGCCCTTCGCCGCCGAACAGCGCGGTCTTGATCCCGCCGACCTGCTGGATGTCGAAGTCGACACCGGCGGTGAACGCGACGATGCAGCCGGTGTCGGCATGTATCGTCTCGCCCGCCTTGAGTTCGCGCTCGACGATCGTGCCACCCGCGTGGCAGAACACGAGCCCGTCACCCTCGAGCTTCTGCATGATGAAGCCCTCACCGCCGAACAGGCCGGTGAGGATCTTGCGCTGGAAGTGGATTCCGATCGACACGCCGCGCGCGGCGCAGAGGAAGCTGTCCTTCTGGCAGATCAGCGTCCCGCCGTAGTTCGGCAGCGTGACCGGGACGATGTTCCCGGGATAGGGCGCACTGAACGCGATCCGGGCCTTGCCCTGGCCGCGGTGCGTGAAGACCGTCATGAACAGGCTCTCGCCGGTCAGCAGGCGCTTGCCGGCGCCGACCAGCTTGCCGAGAAACGACGCCTGCTCATGCTGCTTCGACGCGTCCCCGAAGACGGTGTTCATCTCGATCTCGGGGTGCTTGTACATCATGGCGCCGGCCTCGGCGACGACGCTCTCGCCGGGGTCGAGTTCGACCTCGACGAACTGCATCTCGTCGCCGAAGATCTCGAAGTCGATCTCGTCCGAAGTGCGGAAGCTCGTCGGCGGCGGACCCGCCGTCCCGCGCGCCGAGCCGGTCGGGATTCCCGACAGCTCGGCGACCTTGCCGACCGGCGTCCACTCGGCGAAGCCTTCACGCCACACGTAGCCGTCGGGACGCTGCTGCGCCTGGGCCTGGGCCGCGGCGTCGTCGAGCGGGCCGATCTGCTTTCCGTCGAAACTGAAGTACCACTGGGCCATCGTTCACGTCTCCCTGGTCGGGTGCGCGGGCTCTTCAGACCGGCACGTCGAGCTGTTCGTGTATTGTCGCGATCGCCTCACCCGGAAGTCCGAGCGCGGCGGCCAGGGTTTCGAGGTGACGCCGCTCGGCGTCGGTGTCGACGTCGATCGCCAGGCACGAGGCGGCGTAGACCTGCGGGGCGAGCGCGGCGTTGCCGGCGGCCTCACGCACGATGTCGGCGATCTTCGGTGGGTCGTCGAGCCACGCGGCGACCCGGCCGCGCTCGTCCTCGCCACCACCGGCGCGCGCCACGTGATCGAGAATCCTCCGGCGTTCGTCGTCGTCGATTGCGCCGTCCGCCGCCGCGGCGGAGATCATCGCTCGGACGAGCAGCATCGCGTCGCGCGGGGCCAGCGCGTCGCCGCGCGCGGGCGGTGGCGGCGGAGGCGTGACGGGAGGCCTGGCTGCCGGCGGTGGCGGCGGTGCTGCGGGCCGGGAGCTTCCGGCGGCCGTGGTGTCATTCCGGCTGCCGAAGTGCTCGACGGCGGCGGCGATCAGGGCGAACAGGCCGAGGCCGAGCGTCGCCCCGGTGCGGGCGCGATGCAGACGCCGGCGCCTCCTGCGTCCCCCGATCATGCCGCCGAGCACGGCGTCCTGGACCAGCGATCCGAGCAGTTGCTGTGGGTCGAACATCGGGCCCCCCTTCACCCGCGTGGCGGACGATCGGGACCTCCTACGCCCGCCGGGGTCACGCGTTGCGCGGCGTCATTCTCGCAGACTGCGGCCGCCGGGCGTAGACCGGTCATCGAGCCCGAAGAACCGCAGCACCTCGTGCACGACCCGATCGAGCGTCTACATCAGCGGGTGTTCGTCCTCGAGTTCGACCAGCCGGACGTTCCGGCCCGCGGCGGCGTAGCGCCGGGAACTCTCGATCGGCACGACGGCGTCCCGCACTCCGTGCAGGATCAGCGTCGGGCAGGAAACGACCGGAGCGGGGGGCTCCGCGGCCGACTGCTCCCAGAACCTCCACCACAGCGGCTCCACCCTGCCGTCGGGACGCTCGAACGGCAGCTCGCCCCGTGCGCGCCAGGCGGCGAACGCCCGCGCTCCGAGCAGGTCGGGCCAGCGGGCGGCGAGATCGAATCCCGGGCAGAGCAGCACGAGCCGGTCGACCCGCTCCGGGTGCAGCGCCGCCCAGCGCGCGGCCACCCAGCCCCCGAAGCTCGAGCCGATCAGCCGCCAGCGTGCCGCGGGCCGGCAGGCCAGCAGCCGGGCGTCCATCGCGTCGAGCCGGGCCAGGATCTCGCGGTGGTCGAGACGCGAGAAGCTCGGCGCGTTGAGATCCGGCAGCTCGAGGTCGATGCCGTGCCGGGCCAGGGCCTCGCGGAACACCGCCCCCTTGCGCGCGCCGGGGCTCGACGCGAAACCGTGCAGGTACGCGTGGCCGAAGCGGTCGCTGGCCATCAGCGCTCCGGCAGCACCGCGTGCACGGCAGGCGCCCGCTCGGCGTGGCGGTCGGTCAGGATCAGCGCCGTCGCCCCGATCACCAGCACGCCACCGATCAGCGCCGTCGTCCCGGGCACGAGGTCGAACACGGCGAGATCGGCGAGCAGCGACCACAGCACGCCGGTGTACGCCGATGCGGCGACCAGCGGCGCCCGGGCGCTGGCGTAGGCCTTGGTGACGAGAAGCTGCCCGGCGGTCGCGAACACGCCGATCGTCAGCACCGGTAGCCAGAGCGAGGCCGGCGGCCAGGGAAACCGGCGCTCGGTCACCAGCACCAGCAGGCCGGTGGCGCCGGTCATGAACAGATGGAACCAGAACACGATCGTGCGGCCGTGTTCGACCGCCGCGAGCCGGCGCAGGGCGAGGTGCGCCGCGGCCGAGAAGCAGGTGGCGGCGAACGCCAGCACCCCCCACAGCGACCCGACCGCCAGGTCCGGCGCGAGGATCACCGCGGCGCCGGTCAGTCCGAAAGCCGCCGCGAGCCAGACGCGCGAGCCGGCGCGTTCGTCCCGGCCGAGGACCCAGGGCGCGGCGAGACCGACGAGGATCGGCTGGAGTCTGGTGATCAGGTTAAGGTCGACCAGCGACATGCCCTTCGTCGCCGTGAAGTACAGCGTCATCGCCGTCACGCCGAACGCGGCCCGCGCAAGGAACACCCGCCGGTGCCGGAGGCGGAAACCGACGCCGCGCATGGTCAGGGCGACGAGCGGGACGGAGACCAGGCCGCGCCAGAACGCGAGATCGATCCCGGACATCTCGCCGCGGCAGAACTTCACCGCCGTCACCATCACGGTGAACATCAGCGAGGCGAGGATCATCAGCACGGGGCCGCGGCGCATCGCAGCACGGTAGCATGAGGACATGACGAGGTCGCGACACGGTGCGGGCGATCCGGCGACGGCGTGGAGCCTCGATCCGGAGATCACCTTTCTCAACCACGGATCGTATGGGGCGTGCCCGCGGGCGGTGCTCGAGGCGCAGGCCGTCTGGCGCGCGCGGCTCGAGGCCGAACCGGTCCGCTTCTTCGAGGAGGAGTACCTGCCGGCGCTCGACGAAGCCCGCCGGCGTGTCGCACGGTTCGTCGGCGCCGATCCTGAAGGCCTGGTGTTCGTGCCGAACGCCACGACCGGCGTCAACACCGTCCTGCGTGCGCTGCCCCTCGGGCCGGGCGACGAACTGCTGACCACCGATCACGTCTACCCGGCCTGCCGCAACGCGCTCGAGGAGACCGCGCAGGCTTGCGGGGCGCGGCTCGTCGTCGCCGAACTGCCGCTTCCGATCACCGGACCGGACGACGTGCTCGAGGCGCTCGACCGCGCGGCGAGCGACCGCACACGGCTGCTGCTGGTCGACCACGTCACCAGCCCGACGGCAGTCGTGTTTCCGGTCGCGAGGATCGTCGCCGAGTTCCGGCGGCGCGGGGTGCCGGTGCTGGTCGACGGCGCCCACGCGCCGGGGATGGTCGACCTCGACGTCACCGCGCTCGGGGCGGACTTCTGCACCGGGAACCTGCACAAGTGGGTCTGCGCGCCGAAAGGGGCCGGCTTCCTCGTGCTGGCGCCGGCCTGGCGCGAGCGGATCCGGCCGCTGGTGATCAGCCACGGGGCACGGACGCGGCCTGCGGGTCGCAGCCGGCTGCTCGCCGAGTTCGACTGGACCGGCACGTTCGATCCGAGCGCATGGCTCGCGGCGCCCGCGGCGCTCGACTTTCTCGACCGGATCGTCGAGGGCGGTGTCGCGGAGGTCCGCCGCCGCAACCGCGCGCTCGCCCGGCGGGCGCGGGCGCTGGTCGCGGCCCGGCTCGGCGTCGAACCGCCCTGCCCGGACGAGATGCTCGGCTCGATGGCGGCGCTGCCGCTTCCGCCGGCAAGGGAGCTGCCGGCCGACGGCGAAGCCGATCCGCTGCACCGGGCGCTGCGCGCGCGGCACGGAATCGAGGTGCCGGTCTTCCCGTGGCCGGCCCCGCCGCGGCGGCTGGTCCGCCTGTCGGCGCAGCTCTACAACCGCCTCGAGCAGTACGAGCGGCTGGCCGACGCGCTGGCCACCGAACTGCGTCGCGATATCGGCGCGTCAGGCGGCCGGATCTGAACCCAGCTCGCGCACCGCCGCGAGCACCTCCGGGGCGTGCACGGTCGGGTCGACGGTCGGCCAGATCCTGCGCACGACGCCGTCGGCGTCGATCAGGAACGTCACGCGCCGCGCGATGGTGATCGGCTCGCCTTCGGGAGGGCGGTACTCGCCGAGCACGCCGTAGAGCGCGGCGACGGC
>JAJRXN010000227.1 GCA_024276295.1 Acidobacteriota bacterium | reverse complement strand
GGGATGGGGGATCGTTGCGCAACGGCGGCGTCGCGATGACGGATCGTCCCGTAGCGGCGCCCCTTGGGGCGCCGATTCTGGATGGGGAGATTCCAATGCAGGATCGGCGGGGCAAGCCCCGCCGCTACGGGTGCCGTTGTGCATCGGAACGCCCTGGTCACGAACCGCGCGTGCGCGTGGGCGTGCGCGCGCAAGGCGGAATCGGCGGGGCAACCCCGCTGCGCGTGGGCGTGCGCGCGCAAGGCGGAATCGGTGGGGCAACCCCGCTGCGCGTGGGCGTGCGCGCGCAAGGCGGGATCGGCGGGGCCGTAGCGGCGCCCCTTGGGGCGCCGATTCTGGATAGGGATGTTTTCATGCGAAATCGGCGGGGCAAGCCCCGCCGCTACGGGCGCCGATTCTGCTTTGGAACGCCTCTATCCGGAATCGGCGGGGCAAGCCCCGCCGTACGGAAGGCGCGCGGAGCGCGCCTATTTCTTTTCGTACCACTCGGCGTTGATGCGGATGTAGTCCTTCCACTTGTCCGGGACGTACTCCTCCTCGAAGATCGCCTCGACCGGGCACTCGGGTTCGCAGGCGCCGCAGTCGATGCAGGTCTCGGGTTCGATGTAGAGCATCTTCTCGGTCTCGAACTCCGGTTCCTCGGGAGTCGGGTGGATGCACTCCACCGGGCAAACGGCCACGCACGCGGCATCCTTGGTCCCGATGCAGGGTTCGGCGATCACGTAGGCCATGTCGGTGTCTCTCCTTGCGGTGCAGGCGCGGCGCGATGCTCCGGGAGCCGGAGCTGCGACGACCTCGCAGCGGATGATGCCGCGGAGCCCCGGGCGGAGCAAGCCTGTCACGACGACTCCCCCGGCCCCGCCCGCACCCGCCACAGGCTCCGGAACCCCACCACGGCGACCAGCCCGAGCAGCAGCACGAGGAGCACCAGGTCCCGCGGCGCGTCGAACAGCAGCACGGGCCGGTTGAACAGCGCGTGCACGCCGACGACGAACAGCAGGTTGCGCGTCGCGAGATAGAGCGCGAGGAACAGCAGTCCCATCACGAGAAGCCGGACCTGGTCCGCGGCGAGCTGGTCGGCCGGCATGCCCTTGACGAGCAGCCGGTTCGGCAGATGGGCCAGCGCGAAGACGGCCTGCGATCCCAGCGCGGCGGCGCATCCCGCCGCCCGGGGGCCCCACCACTCCAGGAGCGTCCCGCAGAGAGCGTGGAACAGGAACGCGCAAAAGAACGTCTCCTCGGCCAGCGCGTTGCCGAGCACCTGCCCGAGCAGCTCGCCGATCATCGACCCGGAGCCGGGATCCGTCCACGACGACGCGAGCATCAGCGGCCTTCCCGCCTGCAGCAGCGCGGCCGCCGCCGCGGCCTGGAGCGCGACCCAGAAGGCGAACGTCCCGCCGAGCGCCACCGGCAACGAGGCGCGCGTCCAGCCGACGTCACGGGGACGCAGTCGCCCGGCGAGGAACATCGCTCCGCCGACGACCAGCCCCATCGGCACCAGGTTCGCGACGAGATTCGGAACGACGAGGCCGCCGGTGACGCGACGAAGCCCCTGGAGCCAGCCGATGACCGGATCCTGGAACACGACGGCGTTGACGAACAGGCTCGAGGCGACCTGCAGCGCGAGGGCCAGGGCGATCACGCCCCCGCCGACCCGGTGGAGCGGCAGCGATCCGCCCTCGTTGCCTTCGCAACGATCGCGGTACGAACGACGCATGCGGCCGGCCCTCGTCAGGTGCCCCGCCCGACGCGGTAGCGCAGGAACAGCTCGTCGGCCGCCCGCTCGACCTCCAGCAGCTCGAGCCGGCGGCGGCCGGCGATCGACAGGCCGCGCCCCTCGACGGCGGTCGGCGCGTCGCGCCCGCCGAGCAGCACCGGGCAGATCGTCACGCACAGCTCGTCGAGCAGGTCGCGTTCGACGAACGCGGCGAGCATCTCGCCTCCGCCCTCGACGAGCACCGAGCGCACGCCCCGCGTCCCGAGCTGCGCGAGCAGCACCTCGACGTCGACCTCCCCGTGGCCGGCGCGGACCAGCTCGAGTTCCCCGCCGCGGACCAGCGCCTCGAGACCGCCGGAGACCGCAGGCGCCGGGTTCTCGGGCAACGCAAGCAGCCGGCCGCCGCAGGGCTCGTGCAGGAAGCGCGCCTGCGGAGGAATCTCGCCGCTGCGAGAGATCACGACGACCAGCGGCTGCTCCGGGCGGCCCCGCTCGCGGCGCCGGTGCCGGCGTGCCGGATCGCGGACACGAAAGGGAGGGTCTTCGGTGCGGACCGTACGGGCGCCGACGACCAGCGCGTCCGCCTCGGCGCGCAGCGCATCGAGTCGGTCGCGATCGAGCCGGCTGGCGAAACCGCCCCCCTCGCGCGCCGCCGAGTCGATCTTGCCGTCGGCGGTGACCGCGACGCAGGCGACGACGCGCACCCTGCGCGGGGCGCGGGACGGCCGGCTGCAGGTCATCCCTGCCTCAGCGCGCCGTCCCAGGCCTCGATGATCGCGGCGATCCGCTCAGCGGCATGGCCGTCCCACAGGGCCGGGCGGCGTCCCTGCGGCGTCTCGCCGGCGAGAATCCTCTCGGCGCGCTCGAGCATCAGCCTCGCATCCTGGCCGACGAGTGCGTTGGTCCCCTCCTCGACCGTGACCGGCCGCTCGGTGTTCGGGCGAAGCGTCAGGCAGGGCACTTCGAGGGCGGTCGTCTCCTCCTGCACGCCACCGGAGTCGGTCAGCACGAGCTGCGCGCGCGACATCAGATCGAGAAACTCGAGGTAGCCGAGCGGATCGACGAGTCGCAGCGTCTGCGGAACGGCATCGCGGGCCTTCTGCCAGCGATCGAGGGCCGGACGCGTGCGGGGATGGACCGGGAAGATCACCGGACGCCCCTCCGCGAGCTTCGCCAGGGCGTCCATGATCGGGAAGAACACGCCGTCGTGATCGACGTTCGAGGGCCGGTGCAACGTGACGAGCAGGAACCGCCCCGCCTCGACGCCGTGGGCCTCCAGCGCGCCGCTCCGCCGGGCCTGC
>JAJRXN010000226.1 GCA_024276295.1 Acidobacteriota bacterium | reverse complement strand
CGCACGCTCTTCCACCGGGGAGTACACCGGCGCGATCTTCGAGGTCGTCTCGACCAGTCTTCTCGTCTCGTGGCTGCTCGCCTTCACGGTGACTCCGCTGCTCGCGGTGCGCTTCCTCAGGCCGCGGGCGGCCGACGGCGAAGCGCTCTACCGCCGCTCCTTCTATCGCCGGTACCGCCGCGTTCTCGGTTGGCTGGTCTCCCACCGCGTGCCGACCCTCGGCATCGCGCTGCTGCTGCTCGCGGCGGCGGGCGGACTGTTTGCCGTCGGTGTCCGCCAGGAGTTCTTTCCGCCGAGCGACAAGCCGATGTTCTTCGTCGAGATCGAGGCTCCCGACGGCACGTCGATCGATCGGACCGCCGCGATCGTCGAGCGGATCGACCGGTTCGTCGCTTACGAACTCGTGGTCGATGGCCCGCGCGACGAGGGCGTCACGCGCTGGGCGGCGTTCATCGGCCGCGGCGCTCCGCGTTACGTGCTGGCCTACGCTCCGGCGTCGCCCCGGCCGCACTACGCATACCTGCTGTTCCGCGCCACGTCGCTCGGCGCGATGCAGGATGCCGCCGGACGACTCGGCACGTTCATCGGCGAGGAGATCCCCGACGCCCGTACGCGCGTGCGGCCACTGTTCCTCGGCCCGCCGGTCGACGCCCCGGTCGAGGTCCGCCTTTCCGGTCCCGATCTCGCGCGCCTGCGTCCGCACGCCCGGGAGGTGGTCGAGCGACTGCGGGCGACCCCCGGCGTGGCGCAGGTCCGCGAGAACTGGGGGCCGAAGGCGAAGTACCTTGCCCTGCGGATCGATCCGGACCGCGCGCTGGCGGCGGGTCTGACGAACGGCGACATCGCGCTTTCGCTGCAGGCGGCCCTCGGGGGGCTTCCGGTTTCCGAGCTGCGCGAGGGGGAGGACCCGGTCCCGATCGTGCTGCGGCTTCCGGCCGGAGCCCGTCTCGATCCGGAGCGCCTGGCCACGCACGTCGTCACCTCGCAGATCACGGGGCGGGCCGTGCCGCTGGCGCAGGTCGCGGAGATCGAACTCGGCTTTCGGCCTCCGACGATCCATCGGCGCGATGGCGTGCCGACGATCACGGTCGCGGCCGACCTGGCTGCCGGCGGGGAGACGCGGCGGATCGCGGGCGACCTCGGACCGTGGCTCGAGGAGCGGGTCGCGGCGTGGGACGACGGCACACGCTGGGAGCACGGTGGGGACATCGAGGCGGCGCGGAAGGCGAACGGCTCGATCTTCGAGCAGCTTCCGGTCGCTGTCCTGGTGATCCTCCTGCTGCTGGTGTTCAAGTTCAACTCGTTCCGCAAGCCGCTGGTGGTGCTCGCGGCGATTCCGGCCGGTTTCGTCGGAGCGACGATCGGCCTGCTGGTCACCGGCGAGAGCTTCGGCTTCATGGCGCTGCTCGGCCTGGTGGCTCTGGCCTGGATCGTGATCAGCAATGCGATCGTGCTGCTCGAGCGGATCCAGTGCGAGATCGACGAGCGCCGGCGCGAGCCGTTCGACGCGGTGATCGAGGCGGCCCAGCGCCGGTTGAGGCCGATCCTGCTGACGTCCGGCACGACGATCGGCGGGCTGACGCCGCTGTGGCTGACCGGGGGCCCGCTGTGGCGCGCGATGGCGGTGACGCTGATCTTCGGGCTGCTGGCCGCGACGGTCGGCTCGCTGACGGTGCTGCCGGCGGTCTACGGGGCGCTGTTCAGGGTGCGGAAGCCGGAACGGCCGGCGTAGCGCCGCGGCCGGGCCGCCGCCGCCGCGGCTGGACGCCGGCGGGGCGATCGGGCATTCTTTTCGGCCACGCCGGTGCGGGCCTGCCGTCGCCCGACCGGTGCCCAGCACAAGTCCCAGGCCTTCCGGTCGGCCGGCGCCGCCGTGCAGGGTCCATGCTGCCGCGCCGCCGCCCCGGAAGCCCGGGTGCGGAGGCGCAATGATCGAGGCTGACGGACTGCGCAAGGTCTATGGCACCACGGTCGCCCTGGCCGGCGTCTCGTTCCGCATCGAGAGGGGAGAGATCGTCGGGCTGCTCGGTCCCAACGGTGCCGGCAAGACGACGACGATGAAGATCCTGACCGGCTATCTGCTGCCGGACGCCGGCCGCGCGCGCGTGGCCGGTCACGACGTCGTCGAACAGCCGCTGGCGGTGCAGGCGCGGATCGGCTATCTGCCGGAGAACGCGCCACTCTACGACGACCTGCTCGCCGGCGAGTACCTCGACTTCATGGCCCGGATGCGGGGGCTCGATCCGCGCGGTGCCGACCGCGAACGGCTGCTCCGCGCCGCCGAGGAGTGCGGAATCGCGGACGTGCTCGGTCGCCCGATCGGACAGCTCTCGAAGGGCTACCGCCAGCGGGTCGGACTCGCCGGGACGATCCTCCGCGACCCGGAGATCCTGATCCTCGACGAGCCGACGAGCGGGCTCGATCCGAACCAGATCATCGAGGTGCGCGATCTGATCCTGCGGATGGGCCGCGACAAGACGGTGATCCTGTCGACGCACATCCTTCCCGAGGTCGAAGCGACATGCGGCCGGGCGGTGATCGTGATCGACGGCCACGTGCGGGCCGACGGCGCCCTCGACGAGCTGACCCGGGGCCGCGTGCAGGTCGTCACGTGCAGCGCGCCGGACGCCGACAGCGGGCGTCGGGCGCTGGCCGAGGTCGTCGGGTCGGACGGGATCGAGGCCGAGCCGGCCGGGGACGGCTTCTGGACGTTCCGGTTCGCCGTGGCGGGGGACGACGCGGTCGCAGAACGGATCGCCGCGTCGATCCTCGGGCGCGGGTGGCGCCTGCGCGAGCTGCGCCGGGACGATCGCACGCTCGAGCAGGTGTTCCGCGAGTTGACCGAGACCGCCCTTGCGGCCGAAGGAGGCGTCGCATGAACCGCATCAGGGCCGTCGTCGCCCGGGAACTCGGCGAGTACTTCCATTCCCCGATCGCCTACGCGTTCCTGCTCGTCTTCGCGGGCGCCGCACTGTTCACGTTCTTCAACGTCGGGGGGTTCTTCGCGCGGGGCATCGCCGATCTGCGCGGACTGTTCGAGGCGGCCCCCGTGCTGATGGTCCTGCTCGTCCCCGCGCTGACGATGCGGCTCTGGGCCGAGGAGGAGAAGCAGGGCACGATCGAGGTGCTGCTGACGCTCCCGGCCCGCGAACACGAACTCGTGTTCGGCAAGTTCCTGGCGAGCTGGCTGCTGCTCGCCGGGGGGCTGGTGCTGACGCTGCCGCTGGTCGTCACGGTGGCCTTGCTCGGCGACCTCGACCCGGGGCCGGTCGTCGGCGGCTACCTGGCGGCCCTGCTCATCGGCGGGGCGTATCTCGCCATCGGCCAGTTCGTCTCGGCGACGACCGAGAACCAGATCCTCGCGTTCATCCTGGCGCTGGTGGTCTGTCTCGGCCTGTTCGGCATCGGCAGCGAGACGTTCACGGGACTGTTCCCCGACCGCACCGCGGCGCTGCTCCGGCAGCTCGGGACGGGCAGCCGGTTCTCGAGCATTGCGCGCGGCGTGGTCGATCTCGCCGATCTCGTCTACTACGCCTCGCTGATGACGTTCTTCCTCGTCGCCAGCGTCTTCGCCCTCCGCGCCAAGCGGATGCCGCAGTGAGGAGACCCGGGATGGACACCAGGCGCCGCCGCTTCGATGCCCTGCTGACCGTCGCGCTGGTCGGGCTCAATCTCGTGGCACTCAACGTGCTGCTCGGCGGCTCGGGGCGCATGCGCCTCGACCTGACCGAAGACCGGCTGTATTCGGTCTCGCCGGCGACGCGCGCGATCCTGCGCTCACTCGACGACACGGTGACGGTGATCGGCTACTTCTCCGAGCGCACGCACCCCAAACTGGCTCCGCTCGTTCCGCAGATCGAGGACACGCTCGCCGAGCTGGCGGCGGTCTCCGGCGGCCGGCTCGAGTACGAGATCATCGATCCGGGAGCCGACGAGCAGGCCGAAGAGGAAGCCACCGGGCGCTATGGCGTGCGCAGCACGCCGTTCCGGCTCGCGTCGAAGTTCGAGACCGGAATCGTCAACGCGTACTTCGCCCTGGTCGTCAAGTTCGGTGACCAGTACGTGCGCTATGGCTTCGAGGACCTGATCGCGATAGAACCGCTGCCGGACGGCGACGTCGACGTGCGGCTGCGCAACCTCGAGTACGACATCGCACGGGCGATCCGCAAGGTCACGGCGAGCTTCCGCAGCACCGAGGAGCTGTTCGAGCGCCTCGACGCGCCGGTGCGGCTCGTGGCGGTGATCAGCGCGAACCAGCTTCCCGACGTGTTCTCCAAGGTCCCCGAGGCGGTGCGCGCCGCGGCCGAGGAACTCGAGGAGAAGGCCGGCGACCGGTTCGTGTTCGAGGAACTCGATCCGACGAGCGACCCCGAGATCGAGGCCCGGGTGCGCCAGCGCTGGGGAACGCGCCCGTACACCCTCGGCCTGTTCGACGATCGGCCGTTCTATCTGCACGGCTACCTCGAGTACGGTGACCAGGTCGAACAGCTCGTGCTGGCCGGCGAGGGGATCACGGCCGCGGACGTGCGCGAGGCGATCCTCGCCTCGCTTCGGCGCCGGGTGCCGGGCTTCCTGACCACGATCGGGCTCGTCGTGCCGGAGCCCGACATTCCACCGCAGGTCAGGCAGCAGCTCGCGATGCAGGGGCGGCTGCCGCCGCCCGAGTTCCAGGAACTCGAGACGAGGCTCTCGGCCGACTACGAGGTGCGGCGT
>JAJRXN010000225.1 GCA_024276295.1 Acidobacteriota bacterium | reverse complement strand
CGCGCTCCCGGTCGCGCATCGAGCACGTACCACGCCTCGGTCTTGCCCGAAGGGCCGAGCCCGAGCCGCCGGGCCGCGTCGTCGTCGGGGTGCACCTGGACCGAGAGGTCGGCGGTCGTTTCGAGCAGCTTGACCAGCAGCTGGAAGCGCCCGGGCCGTGCCGGGTCCCAGCCGTCGCCGACGAGTTCCTCTCCGTGGCGTTCGATCAGCGTGCGCAGCGACACGCCGTCGACGGTCACCGAGACCGAGCCGTCGACGTCGGAGAGTTCCCAGCTCTCGCCGACCGGCTCGTCCGGCGGCTCGGCGACGCGCATCTTGAGCCGCTCGCCGCCCCAGACGCGCGGCTTGAGCTGCGGGCGGAACGCGAGCGGGGCGTCGGGACGGATCACGACGATCCCCCGGCCTGGCGGGCGCGCTCCCGCGCGGCCCAGAACTCGCCCCATTCGCGCAGGAAGTCCGAACTCGACCACTGCTTGTCGACGCCGACTCCGGTGACGACCTCGATGCCGAGCGCCTCGCAGACCGACCACTCCGGGATGTTCGACGGGTCGGTCCGGTCGCCACCCTTGGTGAACACCGCGGGCCGCAGCCGGCGCAGCGCCTCGCGGACGGTGTCGTCCCCCTCGATCTCGAACGGGACGACCCAGTCGACGCCGCGGATCGCCGAGACGATCCGGCAGCGGGTCTCGAGGTCCTGGAACGGCCTGCCCTTCTTCGAGCGCAGGAAGGCGTCGCCGTTGACGATCACGGCCAGCGTGTCGCCGCAGCGCTTCGATTCGATCAGGCAACTGATGTGGCCCGGATGGATCGGATCGTAGCCGCCCGAGGTGCAGACCAGTCGGCCGAGCTGCTCCCGCCGGGCGGCCAGCTCGTCGAGAGAGACGATCGGTGCGCAGTCGGTCTCCATGGGATCACTCCTCCCGCGGCTCAGGAGTCCTGCCGCTCGGTGGTGGGCGCGGTGGTCCCGGCGGCGTCCGCCGTGCGGCGGGGCCGGGAGGCCAGTTCGTGGGCATGGTAGAGCGTCGAGAGCCAGGCGAGGGTCGCCTCGGCACCTTGGTTCTCGTTCGCCCCTTGCGGGCTCAGGGCGTCCCGGCAGCCTCCGGAGTGGAAGTCGACCAGCGGCTCGCGGAGGATGTTGGTGCCGAGGAACCAGCGGATCGCCGACCAGGCGCGCTCGCGCCACACCGGATCAGCCGTCGTGTCGAACGCCACCCGGGCCGCCTCGGCCAGGTACGCCGCTTCCGACGGGAGCTGGTCGAACCGCGCCGGCGCCTCGCTCCGTCGCCACGGAGAGCGGCTTCCGGCAGGCGACAGGCCGAACGGTTCGGACTGGCGTTCGAACAGCCACGCGAGCAGCCGCAGGCCGCGGCCGCACATCGCGCCGTCGGGGATCCAGCTCCCGGCCATGATCAGCGCCTGGGCGATCCGCCCGCTCGCGGGGCCGACGGTCGCCGCGCACCACGGCCAGTCGTCGCTCGCCTGCTCGGCGAACAGCGCCTCGAGCCGGCCGGCGAGCAGGGCGCGGACGCGCCGCGCTTCGGTGTTGCCGCCGAAGTGGGCGAGGAACTCCTGCAGTCCGACGATCGCGTGTCCCAGCGCCGCCGGGTCGGCGACCCGCTCGCCGAGCGGCAGCAGGTCGAGACACAGCCGCGTGGCCAGGGTCCGCAGCGCCTCGGTCGGCGCGTCGCACACCGCCACGCCGAGCCCCCACAGGGTCTGCGCCAGCTCGACCTCGCCGGCGCCCGCGGTGAACCGCCGCTGGTAGTCCATCGCGGTGCGCAGCACGCCCTCGCGGCGGTCGAGAGCGTGGGCCACGAACGCGGCACAGCGGTCGGCGAACGGAAGCTGGTCGAGCCGGCCGCTGCGCGCCATCTCGCGGCACGCGGTCGCCAGCGCCCAGGCATTGAGGCCGGTGCGGTACCCGCCGGAGCGGTCCTGGACCGTCAGCGCGGCGTGCGTGAGCAGGCCGGTCTCGTCGCTCAGGCGTTCGAGATGCGAGAAGTCCGGCTCGGGCAGCCGGTCCGAGGCCGGTCGTTGCGAACCGACGCCCCGCGGCCGCGGCCGGCGGGCCTGCTCCTCGACGGCCTCGCGGGCCAGCGCGACGTAGCGTTCGCCGACCCGCGACCAGGTCATTTCGCGCGCGTACTGGTAGGCGCGCCGACGGATCGCGTTGCGTCGCGGCTCGTCGTCGAGCAGCTCGATCACCGCGTCGGCCAGGGCGCCCGGATCGCCGAACGGCACCAGCATGCCCCGGTCGTCGGCCAGCAGTTCCTCGGCGTACCAGTACGGGGTCGAGACGATCGCCTTGCCGGCTCCGAGCGCATAGGCCAGCGTGCCGGACGAGACCTGCTCGCGGTTCGGGTACGGCGTGACGTAGATGTCGGCCGACCCGAGATACTCGAGCAGCGTCTCGAGGTCGACGAACCGGTCGTGGAACCGCACGTGCTCGGCGATGCCGAGTTCCTCGACCCGCCGGTAGAGCGCCTGGCGGTACGCCTCGCCCTGCTGGCGGCGGATCGCCGGATGCGTCGCCCCGAGCACGATGTAGACCACGTCGGGATGCCGGGCGACGATCCGCGGCATCCCCTCGAGCATCGTCTCGATCCCCTTGTTGGGGCTCAGCAGCCCGAACGTCAGGATCACCCGGTTGCGCTCGACGGCGAAGCGGTCCTTGAAGAACGCCGGATCCGTGAACGGCATGTCGTGGATTCCGTGGGGGACCTGCACGATCTTCTGCGCCGGCACGTCGTAGTTCCCGCGGATGATCTCGCCGGCCTTGTGGCTGATCACGACGAACCGCGACGACAGCTCGGCCACCTGTTCGAGCACCTCGCGCTGGCTCGGACTCGGCTCGAGCAGCGCGGTGTGCATCGTCGTGATCACCGGCATCCGCAGGTCCCGCAGCAGGCGCAGCAGGTGCGCGCCGTCGCGGCCTCCGAAGATGCCGTATTCGAACTGCACGATCACCGCGTCGTAGCGGTTGATCTCGAGGAATTCGGCCGCGCGGGCGTAGTCGGCCAGCCGGTCGGCCTGGATCTGGAACCGCACCCGCGGTCCGTAGGGATAGCCCTCGCGCACGTCGTCGAGGGCGACGATGTCGACACGCCCCTGCCGTCCGACGACCGGCGCCATCGCGTCGCACAGGTCCGCCGCGAAGGTCGCGATCCCGCAGCGCCGCGGTGGCGCTGTGCTGACGACGGCGAGTCGCAGCGGGCGCGTGCGCTCACCCCCGGCCATCGCTCCGTTCCTCCGTCGCCATCCGCCAGCGCCCGGCGGCCTCCAGGGCCCGGCGGACGAGTTCCTGCGCCCGCTCCGGCGTCGAGGCCTCGGCGTAGGCCCGCAGTTCGGGGGCGTTGCCCGACGGGCGCAGGTGGACGATCTCG
>JAJRXN010000224.1 GCA_024276295.1 Acidobacteriota bacterium | reverse complement strand
TGGACGTCGCTGACGTCCGGCAACGCATCGACCGGAATGCGATACATGACGAACAGGCCCCCGGCGACGCCGAGACCACAGAGGATCATCACGAGAAAGCGGGAGCGGACGGACGCTTCAATGATCCAGGCCAGCATCGCCGCCGTCTCCTTCCTCGTTCGGACTCGGGGCAGGGTCGCCCGCTTCGGGGTCGTCGGGTGTCTTCTCGCCACTCTGCATGCGGACGATCGCTTCCTGGAGGTTGCTCTCGGAGTCGAGCAGGAACTGCGCCGACAGGATCACGTCCTCGCCCGGTTCCAGTCCCGAGAGCACCTGGAATTCGCGGTCGGTCTCGACTCCGAGTTCGAGTTCCCGCGCCTCGAACCTGCCGTCGCCGAGGGAGACGAACACGACGTCGCGCTTGCCGGTCCTCAGGACGGCCTCCTTCGGGATGACCACGGCATCGACTTCGCGGCCACGGATGTAGGCATCGACATACATCTCGGGCTTGAGAGCGTAGTCCGGGTTCTTGAACTCCATCCGGACCTTGACGGTCCGCGTCTTCGGGTCGAGGTACGGATAGATGTAGGAGACTCGCCCGGTGCGTTCGTGTCCCGGGTCGTACGCCAGCCGGACGATGACCTGCTGACCGACCTCGACGAACGGTACCTCGTACTCGTAGATGTCGGCGTCGATCCAGACGGTGCTCAGGTCGGCGATCGTGTACAGCTTCATCGCCGGCGTGGCGTACATCCCCTCGAGAGCGTTCTTGTCGATTACGTAGCCGGAGATCGGCGAGTGCAGTTCGATCGAGATCTCCGGCGTTCCGGTCTCGACCAGCTTCTGGACGTGGCTGTCGTCGACGTCGAACAGCCGCAGGCGTTCGCGGGTCGACTGCAGCAGGTCGTCGGCGCCACGGGAGATCTCCGCGATCGGGCTTGCGCCGAGGTACTTGCGGGCCTTGAGGGCCAGAAGGTACTCCTGCTGGGTCGTGACGAGTTCCGGACTGTAGATCGAGAACAGTGGGTCGTCCTTGTTGACGAACTGTCCGGTGTAGTCGACGTACAGCTTCTGGATCCAGCCATTGACCTTGGTGTGGATGTGGGCGACGCGGGTCTCGTCGTAGGTGACGATGCCCACCGCACGGATCTCCCGCGCGATGCGGCGACGTTTGACCTTGCCGATCCGGATGCCGATCTTCTGCACCGTACCGGCGTCGATCGAGACGATTCCGGCATCCTGGGGTTCCTCGCCCTCGTAGACCGGAACGAGTTCCATGCCCATCCGGTCCTTGCCGGGAGCGTCGGAGATGAAGGACGGGTCCATCGCGGACCGCCAGTAGAGCACCTTGCGACCGTCCTCGGTCTCGCCCGCCGCCTGCTGCTCCGCGCTCTCCTGTCCGCAACCGGCGGCGAGCGCCGCGAGAAGCAGGAGGAGAACCGCAGCGAGTGTTCTATTCATGCGCCTGATCTCCGCCGCGGCTGACCACGAGCTCGCGATTCAGCTCCGGTTCCATCCGGGCCATGGCGACGGCCACGTTCGTGACGTGTCGGTAGTACTGGATCTCGTCGTTGAGAAGCCGCAGCAGGCTGTCCAGCAGCGTCAGGAAGTCGACGGTGCCGACCTCGTACGCCGAGATCGCCGACTCGAGTGCCAGCTCGGCCTGGTGCAGCAGCCCCCGCTCGTAGAGGTCGGCGTTCTGCTGGGACGATTCGGCCTGCAGGTAGAGATCTCGCAGTCGGGCTTCGACGGATTCGAGGGTGCTCTGTTTCGACTGCTCGAGTGCGCCGACCAGCGCGCCGGCCTCCTCGATCCGATGGCGTTCCTTCCTGGTCCGATAGAGCGGAATCCGGAGGCCGAGCGTCACCTGGTACAGCGGATCGAAGCCGCCGCGATCGACGTACGCCCCGCCGAGCACGAAGTCGGGATAGAGATCG
>JAJRXN010000223.1 GCA_024276295.1 Acidobacteriota bacterium | reverse complement strand
GCGACAAGCAGCACGAGGAACACGGCGATCGGCCCCCACTGGGGGGCGACCCATGGCGCCGGCTGGAAACCGGCGGCCTCGAGCGCTCCCTGTCGCACCTGGTCGCGCATCAGCACCATCGCGACCAGCGTGATGCCGAGCTACCAGCCGCCGCCCCGGATCAGTCCCCGGGGATCACTCCTGACCAGCGCCATCGCCACCATCACCAGCGCGCCGAGGCCGGCCAGCATGCCGATCCCCAGCGCGGCGCTGGCCACGCCGCTGCGGCCCATGAAACGCAACATCGTCTCGCGCGGCAGGGCCATCAGCCACCACACGCCGAACAGCATGTTGATCGCCGTCGGAATCACGAACCACAGCGAGCCGCAGCGCATCAGGTAGCACGCGACCTTCTCGTCGAGCATGCGGCGCGTCGTTCCGACCAGTGCGATCGCGAGGCCGGAGGTGGCCAGCGCGCCGAGCAGCATGTGGAGGTAGCGCGGCGCGAGCGTCGGGTCGTCGAGATTGAGATGGACCCCGCCGCCGTCGGCCAGGTACCGCGCGACGAAGGTGTCCGGGCGGAGCATCAGCGTCATGTTGTTGGAGTACAGGAAACCGATCACGAGGAAGCACAGGGCCGAGAGCCACGACAGCGGCACCTCGAGGCCCCCGAGCCGATCGGCGCGGAACGACAGCGCATACACGGCGTAGTAGGCGACGATCAGCAGCGGGATCACCGAGAGCCAGAACCAGCCCATCAGGATCGAGCTGGTGAAGAGAACGCGGCCGTAGAGTACCTGGGCGAACAGCAGCGGGGCCACGCCGAGCGTGATCGTGGCGGCGACGGCCGCCGGCATCGAGCGGGTGATCAGCCGGATCAGCCAGTCGCTCTCGGCACAGGCGTTGCGCGAGATCCGCGTCACGGCGGAGATGATCGACCCGCCGAGCACCCAGTTCATCGCCAGCATGTGGAGGAAGAACGTCAGCATCAGCAGCGCCCAGAGCAGCCATCCCGGCGCCGGAAGCGGCAGAGGGTCCGGCGGGGCGATCCCGGCCAGCAGCATCGATCCCTCGGTCATCGTCTCGCCTCCAGGCCGGCCAGGAACTCGGCGAGCGCGCGCCGCTCCTGATCCGTGCCCTCGAATTCGGGCATCATGTCGTTCAGTTCGGGCAGCCGGCCGATCTCGTCGTAGAGCCGGTCGGCGCTGCGGCCGGCGATCAGCTCGGCGATCGGGAAGTCGGCGTCCTGAGCGTGGCAGATCGAGCACTGCTCGTCGAACAGCCGGGCGCCGGCGTCGTCCGTCGCCCGCTGCCCGCGTCCCGCCGAAGCGTCACCGCCGAGCCGCGCCAGGTGGACCGCCAGCGCGCGCTTCTCCGCGGCGGTGCCGACGAACGGCGGCATGCGGCGCTGGCGGTGGGTCTCGAGCCGCTCGAGCAGCCGTTCGAGGCCGGCGGCGTTGCGGCCCCGGACCAGCGGCCGGATCGCCAGGTAGCCGTCCACGGTGTGGCAGACGCTGCAGAGCGCCTTGAAGAGCCGTTCGCCCTCACGGGCGGTGCGGTCGGCCGGATCGGCGGGCGCCGCCAGGAGCGGAGCGGCCAGCCACGGAGAGGCCTGGAGCACGCCGGTCCGTTCCAGGGCATCGCGCCGGAATGGATCGGGCACGCGGGCCGCGGCCTCGGCGGCGAGCCCCCGCGCCCCGGGGGGCGGGGCGACCCGGATCCCGTTGACGTACATGTAGTCGCGGATCACCCACGGCTTGCGCAGATCCTCGCGGATCCACTCGCCGGCGCCCATGCCCGTCAGTCCGAGCAGCAGCAGCAGCGCGGCGAGCGGTCGGCCGAAGCGTCGCGGCCGGCCCCATGCCGCGAGCAGCGTCAGCGCGACGATCGCCGGCCACACGGCGAGCGCAACGAGCGCGGCCCGTTGCGCGGGTGGATACCCCGACGTGGGATCCGGCGGAAGCAGGGCGCCGAGCAGCTCTCCGATCCCGGAGCCCTCGGCGCCGAAGGTGGCTCCGACCGGTACACCCGCTCCGGCGGCGGTGGAGAGGAACCACAACAGTGCCAGGGGAATGCCAAGCGCGGCCGGGACGATCCAGCGCGTCGCGGTCCAGCGGGCGATCCGTTCCTTGAGCCCCGGGTCGTCGAGGCGCGCGGCGCTCCAGAGCGCGAACAGTCCGGCGACGCCGATGGCGACCAGCGTGCGCAGCACCGTCGACGAGACGTACGTCGGATTGAAGAACCCGTCGGTGAACTCGTGCGTCTCCGGCCAGCGGCCGGGGGTGAGCATGAACGACAGGATGCCGTTGATGATCACCAGGCTCATCCACGCGGCGGCGAAGTAGACCCAGCCGACGATCTCGTGGGTCTTCGCGTCGAGTCGGTGCCAGCCGTAGTAGTAGATCATCGCCGCGGCGATCTCGATCACGAAGAACGTCCACTCGATCGCCCAGCCCCAGACGAACGTGTTGATCAGCGCCGACGTTCCGGCCGGCGAGACCAGTCCGATGACGAACCAGATGCCCACGCCGGAGACCGCGCCGAAGACGAGCGTCAACAGGACGAAGAACCGGCTGAGCGATTCGACGAAGGACAGCATTGCGGCATCGCCATCGCGACGCGCCCGGCGCTCGGCGAGCACCAGGAACAGGCCGCCCCCGACGGCGAAGTGGGACACGAACACGTGGAGGATCGCGATCCCGGCGATCAGCAGGCCTGCTGCCGGTACCTCCCAGACCGGGTAACTCATGCGCCCCTCCCTGTCCGGTGCGGCGGGACGTCACCGGAGGACCGGTCATTCTTCCCCCGCGGGCCGCGACCCGCAATTCCGGCCTCCCGGGCGGCGCGGGAGGTCCCCGGTCTCGCTGCGCCCGCCGAGATGTCGGGCCAGAAAACGCTCTGCGCGCCGGTAGAAGTCGAGGCGGTTTTCGGGACGGGCGAATCCGTGCCCTTCGTCGTCGTAGACGACGTAGTCGACGTCGAGCCCGCGTTCGCGCATCGCGGCGACGAACTGGTCACTCTCGGCCTTCTTGACCCGTGGATCGTTGGCGCCCTGGGCGATCAGCATCGGGCAGCGGACGCGGTCGGCGTGGAACAGCGGCGAGCGGTCGCGCAGGAACGCGAGGTCGCGCCGCTCGGCCTCCGTCAGGTCGGCCTCGTCCTTGACCTGACCCGCACGCTCCCCCTCGGCGTAGCGCGGCAGTCGGCCGACCCGCCGGTCGAGCATCGCGCGGAAGCTCTCCCAGTACGGCGGGACCGAGTCGAGAAACGTCAGCAGGTTGGACGGACCGACGATCGCGACGCCGCAGCGGTAGAGCGCCGGCGTGAACGTCACCCCGGCCAAGGCGGCGTAGCCGCCGTAGCTGCCGCCGTAGATCGCGACGCGGCCCGGATCGGCGATGCCCTGCTCGACGGCCCACAGCACGGCGTCGGTCAGGTCGTCCTGCATTCGCCCGCCCCATTCGCGGTCACCCGCACCGAGGAACGCCTTGCCGTACCCGGTCGAGCCGCGGTAGTTGACCTGCAGGCAGGCGTAGCCGCGGTTGGCCAGCCACTGCGCCTCGGGGTCGTAGCCCCAGGTGTCGCGGATCCAGGGGCCGCCGTGGACGACCAGCACCATCGGAAACGGCGGCGAGCCGAAGCGGGGGCGCGTGAGATAGCCGTGGATCGTCAGGCCGTCACGCGCGACGAACGAGACGGGCTCCATCGAGGCCAGGGGCAGGTCGACGAGCGCCTCGCGATGGACGAACAGCAGTTCGAGCGTCCGGGCGGTCCGGTCGAGGAGGTGATAGGACACCGGTCCGTCGTCGTGGCCGAACGCGACGAGCCAGCGCCCGTCGTCGAGCGAGCGGTCGACGATCGACAGCTCGCCGTCATCCGCGGCGAGCAGGCGGTCGAAGTCGGCGCGCACGGCGTCGTCGACGACGTGCCATTCGCGGCGTGCCTTCGTGAACGACACCGCCTGCACGCGGTG
>JAJRXN010000222.1 GCA_024276295.1 Acidobacteriota bacterium | reverse complement strand
GGCGGCGGGATCGCGGCCGCAGGGCGTTCGGAGACGCCGGTCTCGACCGGATGTCCCGGCGCTGCCTGTCGTGCCACGACGGCTCCCATGCCGGTGTCACGCCGTACGAGGTGCACGTGACGAAGGAACTCGGTCACAGCCATCCGATCGGCGTGTCGATGGCATCGCTCGGTCCGGGACCGATGCCGGAGGCGGCGGTGCGCGAACTGGCACGCGAGGGCATCCGGCTGTTCGACGGGCAGGTCGGCTGCGGTTCGTGCCACCGGCTGTTCAGCGACCGGCCGGGAAAGGTCGCGGTGGAGATGACGCGCAGCAGGCTCTGCCTGAGCTGCCATCAGGTCTGAGCCTCGGGGAACGACCGACGGGAGACGCCGCACGGCCGCGCATCGGGAATCACGGTCGTGCGGCGCGCTCCCCCTGCCGGAGACCGGTCCCGGTCAGTCGCAGCGCCGGGTCAGGTCCTGCGGCAGAGGACAGGTCACCGCCGCGCCCCACGCAGGTCGTTCCGTCCCGTCGGAATCGGTACCGTAGCTCCCCTCGTGCTGGCCGTCGTCGGCGACCACGATGAAGAAGAACGACGGTGGATCGGTCGGGTAGGTCCAGTCGTACGTCCCGCTGTTGCCGATCGCGCATTCCTGTCCGCTGTAGCCGTAGACTGCGACGTCCGCCAGCGCACCGAAGACGATCCGGTTGTCGCTCGCCTGGCAGGTCGGGTCCCAGCCGAGCGACATCACGCCGAGGGCCTTGTCGAGGCCGGTGACCAGCAGCGGTGCGAGCCCCCTTCCCGAAGCCTCGCCCGGCGTCGGTGCCGTCAGGCTGCAGTCCGGGTCGGCCTCGTCGAACGTCCCGTCGCCGTCGTTGTCGAGTCCCAGCGTCGACGCCTGGTAGTTCTCCGGATAGGTCGGCGCGGGGTTGCACGGGTCGGTGGGGATGTCGTGCCCGGTACCCGGGTTGGCGTAGTACTCGGGCATGACGTGTTCGCCGACCGTCGTCTTGCTCGCCGGGTCCGAATCGGAGTGGCAGTTCAGGCAGACCGTCTCGCCGCCGCGGAAATGTACCTGCCGCAGACCGGCGCCCCAGCCGTTCGTGCCGCTGCCGGAACCGTCCTGGCTGCGGCCGTGGCAGCCGACGCAGCCCCACGCCCCGAGACCGTCACCGCCGTTGGACTTGCCGATGTAGGTCGGAACGCGCCGGTTGCTGAAATGGCACGCATCGCAGTCTCCGCCGAGCATCGCGTTGCGGTGCGTGTCGTGCAGGTCGTCGTTCCACGGCTGGCCGTCGACCTTCGAGACGTAGCCGGAAGCGCGGAAATCTCCGTGGCACTCGGCGCAGTATGTGTTGGTGTCGCCGTTCCTGGTGTACGTGTCGTAGGCGAAGACGCCGCCTGTCGCGAGGACGAGGGCGGCGGCCGCCGCGACCAGCACCGCGATGGCGACCCTTCCTGTCTGGTTCCTGGAATCCATGATCGACCCTCCCGCTCGGGCTCATCACGAGCACTCGGCGAGACCGGGCCGAACCGGGCCGTCCGGCCCGGAGTCGCTGACGGGATCATGGCGCATGACTAATCTGTTTGTAAAGACCCCCTCTCGCGTGATCTCCCGGGCCAACAAGCTGCGCTACACGTAGTCAGGGAAGGAGGATCACCGGGTTCGAGGTCAGCCGACCGGCCCCACGCTTCTCCTGGTCCGGCAGCGTCACGACGAGCCGCCCCCGGAACGACCGACCCCGGGATTCCGCGCCATCGAACGTTCCCCAGACCTCGTCCCCTCCCCCGCGCGGCCGACTCTCGAGCCGCGCCGGATCCCAGGTGAAGTCGTGCAGACAGGCCACGCCACCGGCCGGCACCCAGCGTCCGCCGACCACGCGCCGCCTGCGCCGGGCCTGCCGCACCTGCGTGTCGGCTGACCCCGCCTCGAACTCGTAGACGATCCACTCCGGACGGACGTGGATCGGGCTCGACGTGGTGTTCGCCAGCCAGAGCCAGAGATGGACCGGCCTTCCGTCGGCGATCTCCCAGCGGTCCGGCACGACGGCCAGTCGCAGTGCGCCGGCCGGCGGGCCGAACGCCCCCGGCGTCCGCGGCGTCGCGAGGAAGAACGAAGCCCCCTGCACCGCGGCGAGCAGGCCGACCAGGGCGATCAGTCCCTGCGCCCGCCTGTCGAGCCCCTCCACCGGCGCGCTCGCCGCGAGCAGACCCGCCGCCAGCAGACTGACCGGAAGACTGACCCACGCGAACAGGTCCCAGTCCCACGGGTACGGCCGCCCGTTGACCAGCGCGAAGCCGTACGCGAGAAACACCAGCGAGGCGACCGCCGGGACGACGAGCGGCCGCGGCGCCGGGACGACGCCCTCCTTCCATTCCGTCCCGCCCTGCCTCCGGCGGCGCCACCAGGTCAGGACGGACGCCGGGCCGAGCGCGAGCACCAGGGCCAGTCCGAGGCGATCGTCGAGCAGCGCCGCCTGACCGAGGTCCGCGAGGTGCCAGCCCGAGAACCAGTACTTCGGAGCCATGAAGTGCGGCAGGGCCTTCCAGTAGACGTCGTCGGGCTGGAACGCCTTGGCCTTCGGAAGCGCCGCGGTCGCCCGCCCCGACTGCTCGGCCCAGAACTCGATCAGGTGCTCGCCGATCGGCTCGGGGCCGAGCGCACGCTCGGCGACCGTCGGCAGCGCGAACAGCACGGCGGCCGCCACCGCGACGAGGGCCCTGCGGCCCGGCCCCGCCTGCTGCCAGACGCCCCAGGCGAGCAGGGCGAGCGCGATCGGCACGACCAGCAGCATCGCCACGTACGCCCCGAACGTCATCCCGGCCGCCAGGGCGAACGCCGCCACCCGCCCGGGCGACGCCCGCTCGACCATCCGGATCGCGGTGAACAGGCACAGCGCGAACAGCAGCGTGACCGCCGCGTAGACCTCGACGTGGCCGAGCGCGACGCCGACCGTGCCGAACGCCGAGACGAACAGCGCAGGCCACGCCGGACCGAGGCGCGGCAGGCCGAGGACGCGCACGCCGCCCCACCACAGCAATGCGGTCCCGGCGCCGCAGAGCGCGGAGGTCCAGCGGATCGAGGCCAGCGGCGTCAGCCCGGCCAGCGGCGAGAGCATCCGGTCCGCCAGCACGTAGAGCAGCGACGCGCCGTACCACTTGCCGAGCGGACGACCGTCCTCGACGATCCAGAGCATCCACTGCCAGTCGCCGATGTAGGTCGGCGGCAGCACGAAGCGCAGCACGACGGCCAGCCCCGCGGCAAGCAGCGCGACGCCCGCGACGCGAACGGCCCGCGGGCGCATCCGCCGTGCGAGCGCTTCCCATCCGGCCAGCGCGCACCACAGGGCCGCTGCGAGCAGCACGCCCCGACCCAGCGCGGGACCCGACGGCAGCCGGCCGGGAAACGCCCACGCGCCCGCCTCCCGCCCGCCCCAGAGCAGCGGCGCGGCGAGCGACACCAGCGCGACGGCACCGGCGACCGCAGCGACGAGCCGGCCGGCCCCGGCATCCTGCCGGGCGCGTCGGGTCACTGGACGTATCCCAGCGAGCGGAGCCGCTCGATCTCCTCGCGCAAGGGCCGAGCCTGCTCGCCGAGACCCAGGTCGAGGTCGCGACAGCGCGCCAGCAGCGCATCGAGCCGGCCCGTGGCCAGCGCGAGCAGGTCCTCGTGCGTGGTCGAAAGATCGCGCGTCTCGCCCGGATCGGCGGCGAGATCGTAGAGCGCGGTCGCTCCGGTCCTCTCGTTGCGGATCACCTTGAGACGCCCCGTGACGAGGCTCACGAACGGCGGGAACTTCGGCGCCGGCGGCCGGGCGACGGCGAGGAACTCACGCTCGCCGTCGCCTGCGGGAGCGAGGCCGGCACCGGGAGAGAGGTCCCGTCCCCAGAACTGCGGCGGCGTGACCGCGCCGGCGAGCCGGGTCAGCGTCGGAGCGACGTCGAGCAGGTCGACCGGGACGTCCACGCGCCCGGCCGGCGGCGTCTCGCCCGGCAGCCGCAGCAGCAGCGGGACGCGCAGCATCTCCTCGTGGACGGTCGTGTTGTGGAACAGCCGCCCGTGTTCGCCGAACGCCTCGCCGTGATCGCTCAGGACGACGATCGCCGCCTCGCGCCAGCGCGGATGACGCGCGATCCGGTCGAGCAGGGCGCCCGCCGCGGCATCGGCCCAGTGTACGTGCTCGTCGTAGCGCGCGCGCAGGCCGGCGAGCCACTCCGGGGCGAGCGGCCGGCCGTCGTGGGCCGCGATCTCGGGGATCGAGGCCTCGACCGGCGTCATGTCCGGACGCAGGAACAGGTCGCGGTGCGGCGCCGGCGGCTGATACGGCGCGTGCGGCTGGAGCAGGTGCAGGTAGACGAACTGCGGTCGCGGACTCCCGGCCGCGGCCTGCTCGAGATCGCGCCACGCGCGGTCGATCAGCGCCTCGGGACGCACGATCCAGCCCGGATGACGGGGCTGGATGCGCACGCGCTCCGAGAGCTGCGGATCGATGTACGCCTCGACCAGCTCGTCGAAGCCGCGGTCGAAGCCGAGGCGCGCGGTGACGTTCGGATTGGCGGAGTAGGCCCGCGTCGCGTAGCCGGCGCCGCGCAGCACCTCGGCCAGCGTCACCGCCCGCTCCGGCAGCGCGCGATGGAACGTCACGCCGGTCGCTGGAACGGGAAGCGACGTGAACAGCGCCGCGACCGACGTCGGCGTCGAGCAGCTCGGAGCGCGGGCCCGCGTGAACCGCAGCACGCCCTTCGACCACTCGGCGAGCCGCGGCATCACGGGACGGCCATCGACCTCGCGATCGAGGGCATCGGCACGCAGCGAATCTAGCACGATCACGAACAGGTCGGGTGGACGGCGCGCTGCGGACGGCTGCGCCCCCGCCGAGCCCCTCCACCATCCGGTCGTCGCCACGAGCATCGCGATCGCGCCCACGACGACCGCCAGGATCGCTGCCTTCCTCACCGCGCCTCCTCGTTTCGATCTCGAAACGGCACCTTCTTCGCGCATTCTACGGAATCGTCGTATAAGCGACAGGGCCGGCGCGGCCGGAGACCGTCGCGCCGGCATTCTTGTCTCCGCCAGACGAAGGGACACCGGAGGTCACTCGATGATTCAGCACCCGGGGAGAACCGTGCGCGGCCTGTCCGCGCTCGCGACGATCGTCCTGCTCGCGCTGCCGGCGTGGGCCTTGCAGCAGCCGCGGCATCTCAAGCGCTACGACGTCGCCGTCAAGCCGCGCCTCGGCGGCACGGTGGCGATCCGGCCGCTCGCGCTCGCGGAACTGCCCGCGGCCGATGCGCTGCGTCGCGGCTGGGAGCGGTTCGTCGCCGACCAGGGCGGCCGCTGGAAGATCCACCTCGACGAGCGCACCGGAATGCCGACCCTGGCCGCCGGGCGCGGCATCGCCTGGGTCCCGGGGCCGGGCAACACGCTCGAGGTCGAGGGGCCGGTGACGATCGACCGGCTCGAGCGGCTCGCCCGCGAGTTCCTCGAGGAACACAAGGATCTGCTCGGTGACTGGAACGCGATCGTCGAACTCGACCGCGAGGCGTCGGCCGAGCGGCGGCCCGGCGTGTTCCAGCTCGTGTTCCGGCAGATCGTCGACGGCGTGCGCGTCGAGAACGCCCGGTTCGACTTCCACGTCGCCGCCGGCAACCTCGTCTCGTTCGGCACGCACCGCTGGGGCTTCCCGACGACCGACGGCATCCCCCGCCTCGGCGCCGACGAGGCCCAGGCGATCCTCGATGCCTATCTCGGCGACGACGGCGTGACCGTCCGCGAACCGGCGGGCGATCCCGAGCTGACGATCCTCGCCCTCGACCCGCGGATGGGAACCGCGCTCGAGCCCTGGGACGGCCCGCGCGGAGCCGGGATCACGCACCGGCTCGTCTGGCGGCTCTCGTTCCGCGTCCCGGGCGAGGTCCCGCTGTGGGTCGGCGAGATCGACGCCCACACCGGCGAGCTGATCGCGTTCTACGACGCCGCCCGCTACGCCTCGATCCGGGGCGGCGTGTTCCCTCAGAAGGGGAACGGCGACTGCTCGACCGGCGGCTGCGACTTCCCCCAGCCGCTGCCGTTCGCGGACTTCGTCGAGGACGGCCAGCCGTCCGGCTTCACCGACGACTTCGGCGCCTATCAGTGCGTCAGCGAGGGTGCCGGCGTGACGACCTCGCTCGACGGGCAGTACGTCCGGATCAGCGACGAGTGCGGACCGGTCGACGAGGTCGCCGTCTGCGGAGAGGGGCTCGACCTCGGCCAGCGCTTCGGCGAGAACTGCGCCGTCGCCCCCGGCAGCAGCGACGGCAACACCAGCGCCGCGCGGACCGCGTTCTATCACATGAACCGCGCCAAGCAGGCCGCGCGCGCCTACCTGCCGGACAACGCGTGGCTGCAGGGCGTGCTGGTGACCAACACCAACGTCAACAACACATGCAACGCCTCGTACGGCGGCCAGATCAACATGTTCCGCGCCGGCAACGGCTGCGGAAACACCGGCGAGAACCTCGGCGTGCTGGTCCACGAGTGGGGCCACGGGCTCGACGACAACGACGGCGGCGGATTCGACAACCCGTCGGAGGCGTATGCCGACGTGGTCGCGATCTTCTGGAGCCGCGACGGCTGCATCGGACCGGGGTTCTTCGTCGACGGCCGCACCTGCGGCGGCTACGGCGACACCTGCCTCGAGTGCACCGGGGTGCGCGACATGGACTACACGCGACGCCAGTCCGGCCAGCCGGCGACGCCCGCCGGATTCGTCGATCCGCGCTGCGGAGGCGGTGACGGGCCGTGCGGACGCCGCGTCCACTGCGAGTCCTATCCGATCAGCGAAGCGATCCTCGACCTGGCGACGCGCGACCTGCCGGCGATGGGGCTCGATCCCGACAGCGCCTGGCAGCTCGCCGAAAAGCTGTGGTACGAGACGCGGACCGGCTCGGGCGGCGACATCTACACCTGCGCGCTGCCGGATTCCGACTCCTGCGCGTCCTCGAGCTGGTACCAGCAGATGCGCGTCGCCGACGACGACGACGGCGACCTGAGCAACGGCACGCCGCACGCCGCCGCGCTGTTCGCCGCCTTCGATCGCCATGCGATCGCCTGCGGCGCCGCGAGCGATCCGGAGAACCAGAACACGAGCACCTGTCCGACGTTCGACACGCCGGCGCTGACCGCCGTGCCGTCCGGCTCGGGAGTCGAGCTGAGCTGGAGCGAGATCGCCGGCGCGACCGACTACACGGTCTTCCGCGGCGAACTGGGCTGCGACAGGCAGCAGGTGATCATCGGCACGGTCGCCGCTCCCGCGACGACGTTCTTCGACGACAACGTCTCGCAGGAGTTCATCGTCAACTACCGGGTACGCGCCAACGACGCCAACCCGGCCTG
>JAJRXN010000221.1 GCA_024276295.1 Acidobacteriota bacterium | reverse complement strand
GGTCGAGGGTGGCCAGGGGTTCCTCGTCGCTCCAGGCGCCGATCCAGGCCTCCGGTTCCGGCAGGTCCCAGGCCCGGACCTCGATCCAGTCCACTCCGGCCGGGACCAGCTCGAGCACCTGCTGCCGGGCCGGGCTGTCGAGCGCCTCGGCCCGGGACAGCTCGAGATAGAGCCAGAGACCGCCTTCCCGCGCAGGCCAGATCCGCGTCACCGCGAGCCGCAGATCGGGCGCCTCCGGGTCGGAGCGCGCCTGGTCCTCCGAGGAGAACCGGCCGGTCAGCGCTTCAGCGAGTCGGCGGACCGCCCCGCCGGCGGGGGATCCCGGCTCCCTCGCGGACGGCGAGCCGTCCGGTGACGGCGCGCAGCCGGCTGCGGCCAGCAGGAGGGCGGACAGGGCCACGGCGAGCGGCGCAGGGCGGCGGGTCATGCTGGCTCCCGGTCGGGTCGGACGATCCGACATTCTAGGCAATCGGACCGCGGCGGGTGCGGCGGGATGTGCGGCGCCGGATCTGGGGCTACGATGTGCGCCCGCCGCCCGGGGACGGCGCGAACCGCCGTCCCGGAGCGCCCCACCCCCGGAGACGCGGTCCGGCCCGCAACACCGCCGGACGCATCCTGCGGCTGCCTGTTCGTCGCCGAGCACCGGAGAAGGCCGATGTCCAGCGAGCGCCCGAGCGATTCCCTTGCCCATCCCGACCGGTTCGTCGATCGCCACGTCGGACCCCGCGAACACGAGATTCGCGCGATGCTCGAGGCGCTCGGCCACCGGTCGCTCGAGAGCCTGGTCGACGCGGCGATTCCGTCGGGCATCCGTTTCGACGGCGACCTCGACCTGCCGCCCGCGCGCTCGGAGGCCGAGGCGCTCGCCGCGCTGCGCCGCATCGCCGGCAGGAACGAGATCCGCCGCTCGTACATCGGGCTCGGATATCACGCCTGCCACGTTCCGCCGGTGATCCTGCGCAACGTGTTCGAGAACCCGGGCTGGTACACGCAGTACACGCCGTACCAGCCGGAGATCTCCCAGGGCCGGCTCGAGGCGCTGCTCAACTTCCAGACGATGGTCTGCGACCTCACCGCGATGGAGGTCGCCAACGCCTCGTTGCTCGACGAGCCGACCGCCGCCGCCGAGGCGATGACGATGGCCCTGCGTGCGCTGCGCAGCCGGGCCGACGGGAAGGCGATCTTCGTCGCCGACGACTGCCATCCGCAGACGCTGACGGTGCTCGAGACGCGGGCCGCGGCGCTCGGGATCGAGGTGGTCGTCGGTGCGCTCGACCGGTTCGATCCGGAAGCGACACCGATCTTCGCGCTGCTGGCGCAGACGCCGTCGACCACCGGCCGGATCCGCGACCTCGCACCGCTGATCGAGCGCGTGCACGCCGTCGGCGGGCTGGCGATCGTGGCGACCGACCTGCTCGCGCTGACGCTCTTCCGGCCGCCGGGCGAGATGGGGGCCGACATCGTCGTCGGCAGCGCGCAGCGCCTCGGCGTGCCGCTCGGCTACGGCGGGCCGCATGCGGGGTTCATGGCCACGCGGGCGCGCTACCAGCGGCAGATGCCGGGCCGGCTGGTCGGGGTCTCGAAGGACAGCGCCGGCCACCCGGCGCTGCGGCTGGCGCTGCAGACGCGCGAGCAGCACATCCGGCGCGAGAAGGCGACGAGCAACATCTGCACCGCGCAGGCGCTGCTGGCGATCATGTCGTCGTTCTACGCGGTCTGGCACGGCCCCGAAGGGCTGACCGCCATCGCGCGACGCGTGCACCGGCTGACCCGGCTGCTGGCGCGCGAACTCGCCGCGGCGGGCTGCGCGGTCGACGGCGGGCCGTACTTCGACACGCTGCACGTCGCGCCGGGTCCGCGCGACGGACGCGGAATCCTCGCCGAGTGCGACCGGCGCGGCGTCAACCTGCGCCGCTTCGAGGACGGCAGCTTCGGCGTCTCGCTCGACGAGACGACGCGGCTCGAGGACGTGCGCACGCTGGTGGAGATCTTCGGCGGCGAGGTCCGGAACGTCGCCGGGGACGCGGAGGCCGACGGGGCGATTCCCGAGGTGCATCGCCGGACCTCGGCGTTCCTGCAGCACCCGGTGTTCCACCGGTACCGCTCCGAGACCGAGATGCTGCGCTACATCACCCGGCTCCAGCAGCGCGATCTGTCACTGGCGACGGCGATGATTCCGCTCGGCTCGTGCACGATGAAGCTCAACGCCGCGGCGGAGATGATGCCGGTCTCGTGGCCGGAGTTCACCGAGCTGCATCCGTTCGCACCGGCGGAACAGGCGCGCGGCTACCATGAGCTGTTCGACGATCTGGCCCGCTGGCTGGCGGAGATCACCGGTTTTGCGGCGGTCTCGCTCCAGCCCAACGCCGG
>JAJRXN010000220.1 GCA_024276295.1 Acidobacteriota bacterium | reverse complement strand
TCCTCGAAGGTGCCGTCGCCGCGGTTGCGCCACAGGCGGTCGGTCATGCAGTCGCCGCAGATCGTCGAATCGCAGTGGCGCTCGTAGTTGCCGACGTACAGGTCGAGCAGACCGTCGCCGTCGTAGTCGCCGGTCGACGTCGTCGTCGACGGCGCGCCGTCTCCCATGTCGTCGAACGTGCCGTCGCCGTCGAAGTCGGAGATGTCGGTGAACCGGCAGTCGCCGTCGTTGCGGTACAGCCGCTCGCTGTCGCCGCCGCCGATGCCGAACAGGTCGAGGTCGCCGTCGTTGTCGATGTCGATCCACACCGCGCGGGAGTGCGGTCCGCCGGCGAGATCGCCGGTGTCGGCCAGCCTGGTGAAGACGAAGTCGGGCGGCCCGGAGTTGACGTAGACGTTCTTGCCGCCGACGAGCAGGTCCTCGTCGCCGTCTCCATCGCAGTCGCCCCAGAGATAGAGGCCCCGGGCCAGCCCGTCGGGAAACTGCTGCGCGGTGACGTCCGTGAAGACGACCTGCCCCGCCGCCGGGCCGGCGGAGAGCCCGAAGGCGAGCCCGGCCGGCAGGATCAGCAACGAACGGAACAGCCGCGAATGTCGTGCGGGGATCCGTGGCACGGCGACCTACACCCGCGGGGACTTGGCTTGGTGATACGCCGAAACGGGGAGCGCGGCCAGCGACGGGGTGCACGGCCGCCGGTCGTTCAGTACACGAACGGCACCAGCCGCGGGCGAGTCGCCGCGTAGGCGTTCCAGCGCGCGCCGAACGTCTCGCGCAGGGCGCGTTCCTCGACGTGGATGCGGTAGACCATGGCGACGGCGGTCGGCACCAGCAGCACGGCGAGGGCCAGCGCGTCGCCGAGACCGAACGCGAACCCGAGGAACGCGAGCAGCGCGCCGGCGTACGACGGATGGCGCAGCCAGCGGTAGGGTCCGGTCTCGATCAGCTCGTGACCCTCGCGGATCGCGACGTTCATCGTGAACAGCCGGCCGAGCGTCACGATCGCCCAGCCGCGCAGGACGATGCCGGCGAGCATGACGACCATCGCCAGCGGCAGGCGCGTCGCGACGGGAACGGGGATCGGAGCCAGGCGGCGCTGGAGCAGCCAGAACGCGCTGCCGAATCCGAGGGTGATCGCGCCCCAGAGCAGCAGCATCGAGCCGCGATCGCGTCCGGACGACTCCGCCCGGCGCGCGCGGTGCGCGAGTCCGGCCGCGATCTCCGCCACGCCCCACGCGGCGGCGAGTCCGAAGAACGGCAGGTCGAGGCGCATCATGGCGGACCTCCCGCGGTCGCACGATGCGGCATGTTACACGAGCCCGGGCAAGGGCGACGCGGCAGGGCGCGGCTCCCCACCGCGTCGCGACGTCAGTGTCCCAGCGGGCCGGGGCCGACCAGGTTGCGACCGCCGACGAGGTAGAAGCGCGCCGTGCCCGGCGGCGGCACCGGCAGCGTGTCGCTCCACGTCACGCTCGGGGCCGAGTCGACCGCCGACCACGGCCCGCGCGGATCCGTCGCGGCATGGATGTCGTACGTCTCCGCAAGATCGATCGGTCGCCAGCGCAGCGTCGTCTCGTCGATCCAGCGCAGCCCGATCACCTCGCCGACGAGGCCGGGCAGGATCCGCCGGCGGTTGACATACGGCAGCCCTCCGGCCTGTTGGGGATCCTCCCCGCGCCAGACGACCGCGGCGCCGTCGCGCGTCATCGCGGCGGCGGTCTTCGCTTCCACGTGCTCGGGCCGGTTGATGTCGAGTGTCACAGGACCGTCCCACGTTGCCGGCGTACCGAACAGCCGGGACGTGCTGACGACGAGCCGACCTCCGGGTTGCCGTGCCGTGGGCAGCTCGTCGTACCACGCGACGAAGGCCCGGCCGTCGGCGGCGATGCCTGCGGCGAGGCCCCTGTCGCCCGGACTGGAGCCGGGCTCGTCCACCGGCTCGTCCGCCGCGAACCACGAGACGCCCGCATCGAGCGAGCCGTTGACCCACGCGCTCGACGCGACCCGCGCGTCGAGCCACGCAACCAGCACGTGGCCGAGGTCGTCGGCGACGATCGTCGGCTCGCGGGCCTCGGAGGCCTCCGGCGGATCGGTGACGTCGAGCTTGACCTGCGGCTCCCACGTGTTGCCGCCGTCGTGGCTGACCCGGGCGATCACCTCGCGATACGTCGGCGACGTCAGTTCGGTCGTCTCGACCCACGCGGCGAACACGTTGCCCTGCTCGTCGCAGGCGACCGAAGGCGTCCGCGCGTGGTGATCCTCGAGCGAGATCTGCAGATGCCCGAAGTTGGCGCCGAAGTCGCCAGAAGGAAGGAGCCACACCTGCTCCCAGCGCGGCCAGTCGCGCCACCGCTGGAACACGATGAAGACTCCGCCCGCGTCGGAGCAGGCGATCTGCGGGTCACGGTGCTCGTCGAAGGTGAATGCGGACATCTCCCGCTCGTCCTCCCAGGTGGCGCCGAAGTCGAGCGAGCGGTTGAAGTAGATCCGGTCCTCGTCGAGCCGGTGATCCTGCCAGACGACGTACACGTGTCCATCGTCGAGGGCGCAGAGCCGGACGTTCGAGGCTCCACTGGGCACCTCGCCACCGCTGACGGCCACCGGTGTCGACCACGTCGCGCCAGCGTCGTCCGAACGGCTGAAACGCACCCGCCCCGCGCCGACCCACGCGGCGTAGACCCGCAGCGGACCGGCCGTCGCCAGCGCCGGCTCGTCCTCGTTCAGGGGATCGGCCAGCGCCGCGGAGATCACGACCGGAGGGCGAGACCACCACGCTCCGTCGTCGCGGGACGCGCTGACATGGATCCGGTAGTCCGCGAGGTCGGGCACGAACGCACGCCAGGCGGCATGCACCCGCCCCGTGCCCCCGGTGACGATCGCGGGGTTGTCCGCCTCGATGCCGGGATCGTCACCGTGCAGGGCGTCCTCGGCGATGCACGCATCCGCTTCGGCGCGTGTGCCGGTCGCTGGTTCCTCGAGGGCCCAGCCGAGGTAGCCGCGCCCGGCGACATCGCAGGCGAGGCCGGGCGCCGAAGGCCGGATGCCGGGAGTCCCTTCGCCGGGGTACATCTCGTGATCGAACCACGTCCGTCCACCGTCGAGCGACCCGACGAGCATGTTGTAGCAGGCCTGCCCCTGGCGGCTGCCGTCGTACGCCGCGAACACGTGGTCCGGATCGCCCGAGCAGAGACGCGGTGAACGGTTCTCGTCGCCGGGTCCCGTGCCGTGGTCGACGCGCAACTCTTCGGGGTGGAGCATCCGCCAGCCGCCGGATGGCGTCGTCGTCGCCGCGTTGTAGTACATCGCGGCCGTGCCGCCGAGCGGATCGGTTCCCTGCCAGAGAAGCCGGAGCCACTCGGTGGGTTCCGGTTGCGGCGACGGGGCGTCGCTGAACAGCGCGAGAGCGGCATCGAGATCGGTGATCGGGCCGGGCAGGCGACTGGCCGTCTCCGGAAGCGGCCAGCTCGTACCGCCGTCGGCCGAGACGTTCATCTCGACCGCCGTACCGTCGTCGATCCAGGCTGCCCAGGCGGTGCCGCTCGGCCCGATGACCACCTTCGGCAGGCTGTCCGGAGTGAGGATCGGGTATTCCTCGGGGTCGACGCGCACGTCGGCCGGCAGCCAGCTTGCGCCCCCGTCGCGCGTGACGTTCGCGCGCACCTCGGTGGCGAGCTGGCCGGCCGGCGTCTCCTCCCAGACGACGACCGCGTGGTCGTCGTCGAACGGATCGATCGCGACGTGCGGCCGGCGCGAGATCGTCGTGCCGGGCAGGGAGCCGAGATCGAGTCGCCGCGGCGCGTTCCATGTCGCACCGCGATCACGCGTGCCGGCCACGTAGATGTCCTCGCGGCCGTCGCGCGCGTCGGCCCAGGCGACGAGGGCCGTGCCGTCGCGGTGGCAGGCCAGGGACGGGTCGAACAGCGGACGCGAGGGCCCGGTCGCAAGCGGCACCGGTGCCGACCAGCTCGCGCCGCGGTCGTTCGAGACCACGACGAAGACCTGCCCCTCGGTGCCCGACGAGCGCACCTCGCGCCAGGCGACGTACACGTCGGTGTCGAGCGCCATCCACCAGTAGCCGGCGCTGCAGATCCGCACGTCCGACACCAGCACGTCACCTCCCGGGTGCTCGGCGACGGGCACCGTCGCGTACGTGCGACCGTCGTCGTGCGAGACCGCCACGAGCACCGTCCATCGCTGCTCGTCGATCAGCGCGGTGAACACGCCGCCGAAGCCATCGGCGGCGGTCGCCGCTTCGACGCTGCCCCACCCGGCATCGAGCCGCGGGTTCGACCGGAGGAGGTCCGCCGCGAGCGCCGGTCCGCCGGCAGTTGGGAGCACTGCCAGCATCGTGGACAGCACGACGGACGAGAGAAAGACCGTGGTCGGTGGCCGCGAGCGGTGCCACCGGGACTGGAGACGTTTCATCGTTCCTCCCCGCGCGGCGAAAGGCCACGCGCCGCCTGTCCGGCGGCGATCGACCGGGACGGTCCCGCGGCACCACGGGCGTTCGTCGCGCTCGGGTTGGACACGATGGCCGGGACGCGAACGCGCCCGGCACCGACGGGACCCTCCTGGTCCTGTCGTTCCTGTGCGGACCAGGAGCGTAGCGCCGTCGCTTCCGGAGTGTCAAGACGGCGAACGGCTGACTGGACGGCTCGCCGTCGGCGGTTTGTCGACGCCTCCACCCGCGACCGGCGAGGCGAGCACGTTCACGCCAGTCGCAGTCAGGTGATCCTCGGTGTCTCGTCTTGCCAATGCCATGCCGTGCGACGGGCGGAAAGGAGCCTGCAGGCAGGACGATTCCGGCGCGATCGAGGGCGACCATGGCGAAGCAGCCCTGCTTCCCGCAGCGCCGCGGCCGCCGCCTTCCCGGACCGGCCGACTGTCCAGGATCCGAGACGGCCCGCGTTCACGCCTGGTCACTTCCCGGGCCGAAGGCCTCCGTCCAGTGCTCCCACCACCCCCGCTCCCGGGTAAACGCCAGCTCCACCCCCTTCACCGCCCGGGCCATCTCCCCGGCAAGCGCCGCGCGCCCGGCGGCGTCCATTCCGAGGTCCTCGGCGAAGGGGATCAGCGCGGCGATCAGGGCGGCGGTCTCGGCGGGGGAGGCCGGGGCGACGGCGACGGTGCCGGCCTTGCGCAGGCGGAGCACGGCGGCGATCGGGAACCGGCCGCGCGGGCGATCGTCCGGCGCGCCGACCATGTAGAAAGGAACGGCGATCGCCTCCGGAGGGCCGGCAGGGCCGGCGAGGCTGACCAGGGTCACGTCGTCGGAGAGGGCCGGGCGCCCGGAAAGCCTTGTGGCCGTGGACTTTCCGTCTCCCGACCGGCCGGCGAGCAGCACCGCACGGCCCTGCCCGTCGACCAGGGCGGCGGCATGGATCAGAGCCGCCCGCGCCGGCAGCGCCGCGGCCTGGACCACCACCCGCAGGAAGTTCTCCAGCGAGGCGGCGAACAGGTCCCAGCCGCGGTGACAGAGCGTCAGCTCGCCGCGTCCGGCGGCCAGGTCGAACCAGCCGTCGAACCAGTGCGAGCGCACCCGGACCGTGCCATCGGCCCCGCGTTCGATCTCGAGCCGTGTCGGCGTACCGGAGTCTCCCGGCAGCGGGACGACCGGGCCGTCCCCCTCGCGGCACGCGACGACGAGGTCCGGGGCGGGCGCCCCGTCCGCCACGCGCGAGGCGAACGGCGCGAGCTGCCAGGCGACGAACGGCTCCCACGAAACCGGCAGATCGACCAGCCTGACCACGAGCAGCCCCAAGTCGAGGTCGAGGGTCGTCCGGCCCGGTGGAACCGGCTCGCGGAAGCTCGCGGGTGGATGCGCGCGGTCGGGCATCGGCGGGGACCTCCCGTCGCGACGTGCCGGCCGATCCGGCGTCGCGACGCGGTCAGTGTACGGTGGCCAGGGTTGACCGTAGTCGGCGCGCAGACCACGGATCCAGGACAACTCGTACGCGACGGGCGTTCACGTCTTGACGCCCCCCGGGGGGCGGGCTAGCATCCGCCGTGCCGCGGACACGCACCGCCCGGCGCGGCGGTGCGGGTGCGCCCGTGTATCCAGCCTCCACAAGCGCCCTTCTTCCTTCGCGGTCGACGGGAGAGCATGCATGGAACAGGCCGGCCTGATCGCCGAGCGCTACGCCGAGGCCCTGGCGCGCACCGTCGCCGATGCCGACCAGCTCGCGGGACTGGCGCGCGAGGTGCAGTCGATCGCGGCGCTCGTTCGCGAGAGCCGCGAGCTGCGCGTCGTGCTCGCCAACCCGATCATCTCGCACAAGCAGAAGGAGGCGGTCGTCGACGAGATCGCCGCGCGGCTCGGGGCGAGCCGGCTCACGCGGCGCTTCGTCTCGGTCGTCGCGAGCCACGGCCGGCTGCCGATCCTGCCGGCGATCGCCGACGCGCTCGGGCGGATCTGCGATGCACGCGCCGGGATCCACCCGGTCGAGCTGAGTTCGGCCGTGCCGCTCGACTCCGGCCTGCGCGAGCGGCTCGTCGCCGCCCTCGAGCGGATCGTCGGCGGCAAGGTGAGGCTGAGCGAGAGCGTCGACCCGGAGATCATCGGCGGGCTCGTCGCCCGGATCGGCACCCGCGTCTACGACGGAAGCCTCAGGACCCAACTCGAGAAGATGCGCGCCCGCCTGGCGGGGGGCGCCTCGGCCGAGGCGACGAGCTGAGCCTCGCGCCTGCCGCGCACGTCGGCCGCCCCCGCGCGCCCGACACGGAGCGAGACGAATGGAATTCAAGATCGGCGAGATCACCGAGATCCTGCGCAGGCAGATCGAGGGCTACGAGCAGGCGATCGACGTCGCCGAGACCGGCACGGTCGTCGCCGTCGGTGACGGCATCGCCCGCGTCTACGGCCTCGAGAACGCCGCCTACCTCGAGCTGCTGGCCCTGCCGCACGACGTGTTCGGCATCGCGCTCAATCTCGAGGAGGACTCGGTCGGCGTGGTGCTGCTCGGCGAGGTCTCCAAGATCAAGGAAGGCGACCAAGTCCGCCGCACCGGCCGCATCATCGAGGTGCCGGTCGGCGAGGCGCTGCTCGGCCGCGTGGTCGACGCCCTCGGCCGCCCGATCGACGGCCGGGGACCGATCGAGACGCCGGAGCGCAACCCGGTCGAGCGGCTGGCGCCGGGCGTCGTCTACCGCGAGCCGGTCAGCGAACCGCTGCAGACCGGCATCAAGGCGATCGACGCGATGATTCCGATCGGCCGCGGCCAGCGCGAGCTGATCATCGGCGATCGCCAGATCGGCAAGACCGCGATCGCGGTCGACACGATCATCAACCAGAAGGGCAAGGACGTCGTCTGCGTCTACGTCGCCATCGGCCAGAAGCAGTCGACGATCGCTCAGGTCGTGCGCACGCTCGAAGAGCACGGCGCGATGGAGTTCACGATCGTCGTCGCCGCGGCCGCCTCGGAACCGGCGCCGATGCAGTACCTCGCGCCGTACTCCGGCTGCGCGATGGGGGAGTACTTCCGCGACCGCGGCGGTCACGTGCTGTGCATCTACGACGACCTGACCAAGCAGGCCGCGGCGTACCGCGAGATCTCGCTGCTGCTCCGCCGTCCGCCGGGCCGCGAGGCGTACCCGGGCGACGTGTTCTATCTGCACTCCCGCCTGCTCGAGCGGGCCGCCAAGCTGCGCCGCGACTGGATCATCGTCAGGAAGGGCGCTCCCGAGGACACGAAGGAGGGCGTCGACGGCAAGGTCTACCCTGGTGTGCCGGGCAGACAGGAGGCCGAGGCGAAGATCGAGGAACTCGGCGGCGACCACGAACTGCGCAAGGTGCCCGGCACCGGCGGTTCGCTGACCGCTCTGCCGGTGATCGAGACCCAGGCCGGCGACATCTCGACGTACATCCCGACCAACGTGATCTCGATCACCGACGGCCAGATCTACCTCGAGACCGACATGTTCCACTCCGGAGCGCGCCCGGCGATCAACGCCGGCCTGTCGGTCAGCCGAGTCGGCGGCTCGGCGCAGATCCCGGCGATGAAGAAGGTCGCCGGTACGCTGCGGCTCGACCTGGCGCAGTACCGCGAGCTGGCGGCGTTCGCCCAGTTCGGCTCCGATCTCGACAAGGCGACCCAGGCGCAGCTCGCCCGCGGCCAGCGGCTGACCGAGGTGCTCAAGCAGGGGCAGTACTCGCCGCTGCCGGTGGCCAACGAGATCGTGATCATCTTCGCGGCGACCAACGGCTATCTCGACCGCGTGCCGGTCGAGCGCGTGCAGGACTACGAAAAGCGCCTGCACGACTTCCTCAACTCGCAGAAGAAGGACGTGCTCGAGCTGATCGAGAGCGAGCGCAAGATGACCGACGAGGTACGCGCCGCGATCACCGCGGCTCTCGATGAGTTCGGCAAGCAGTACGCGGCCCTGCTCGAGGAGTGACGCCGTGGCGAACAACACGCGCGAGCTGAGGCGGCGGATCCGGTCGATCCGCAACACCGCCCAGCTCACCCGCGCGATGAAGATGGTCTCCGCGGCCAAGCTGCGCCGGGCCCAGGACGCGATGATGGGCGCACGGCCCTACGCTGCGGCGCTCAAGCGCACGCTGGTCGGCGTGGCGAGGCGCAGCGATCCGTCGCTCAGTCCGCTGCTGGCCCAGCGCGAGCAGAAGGTCGTCGACCTGATCGTCGTCACTGCCGACCGCGGCCTGTGCGGCTCGTTCAACGCCAACATCATCAAGCGCGCGGAGGCGTGGCGCGAGGCGCAGCAGGGACGCGAGGTCCACCTGACGCTGCTCGGGCGCAAGGCGGCCGACTACTATCGCCGCCGTCCGCACATCAAGGTGCGCGAGACGATCACCGGGTACGCCCGCGAGGTCAGCGTGCAGATGGCCTCGGCGCTGGCCGAGAAGTTCGAGCAGCGGTTCATCGCCGGCGAGACCGACGGTGTGTACCTCGCGTTCAACGAGTTCAAGTCGGTGATCGCGCAACGGATCGTCATCGAGCCGCTGCTGCCGTTCGGAGAACTGGAAAAGGTCCTCGACGAACAGCAGCGTGAGGGGGCCGAGGCGACCGGCCACGTGGACTACATCTACGAGCCGGAGCCGCAGGTGCTGCTGGCCAAGGTGATCTCCCGCTTCCTGGCGTTCGAGGTCTACCACGCGCTGCTCGAGTCGACCGCGGCCGAGCACGCGGCGCGGATGACGGCGATGGACAGCGCGTCGCGCAACGCGAGCGAGCTGATCGACAAGCTGACACTCGAGATGAACCGCCTGCGCCAGGCGTCGATCACGACCGAGATCATCGAGGTCGTCAGCGGCGCCCAGGCACTGGGCTGATCGGGACGGAACGAGCACGGCGGCCCGCCGGGTCGCACGCGAGGATCGACGATGGAACAGAAGGTCGGAAAGGTCGTGCAGGTCATCGGCGTCGTGGTCGACGTCCAGTTCGAGGAAGGCCACCTGCCGGAGATCTACAACGCGATCCGGATCGACGACGACGGTGCCGAGACCGGCACCCCGATCCACATCACGCTCGAGGTGCAGCAGCACCTCGGCGAGGGGCGCGTGCGGACCGTCTCGCTCGAGCCGACCGACGGCCTGGTGCGCGGCATGAAGGCGATCGACACCGGCAAGGCGATCTCGGTGCCGGTCGGACGCGCGACGCTCGGCCGGGTGATCAACGTGCTCGGGCGGCCGGTCGACGAGCTGGGTCCGGTCGATGCGAAGGAGCACTGGACGATCCACCGCGAGGCGCCGAGTTTCGAGGAACAGTCGACCGAACTCGAGATGTTCGAGACCGGCATCAAGGTCATCGACCTGCTCGAGCCGTACCTCAAGGGCGGCAAGACCGGCCTGTTCGGCGGCGCCGGCGTCGGTAAGACCGTGCTGATCATGGAGCTGATCCACAACGTCGCGATGAAGCACGGCGGCTTCTCGGTGTTCACCGGCGTCGGTGAGCGGACCCGTGAAGGCAACGACCTGTGGCTCGAGATGAGCGAGGGCGGCGTGATCAAGCCGGGCGACCCGGAGAACTCCAAGGCCGCGCTGATCTACGGCCAGATGACCGAGCCGCCGGGGGCGCGCCTGCGGGTCGGCCTGACCGGGCTGACCGTCGCCGAGTACTTCCGCGACGTCGAGGGACAGGACGTCCTGCTGTTCATCGACAACATCTTCCGCTTCACGCAGGCCGGCTCGGAGGTCTCGGCGCTGCTCGGTCGGATGCCGTCGGCGGTCGGCTACCAGCCGACGCTGGCGACCGAGATGGGCGAGCTGCAGGAGCGGATCACGTCGACCCGCAAGGGGTCGATCACGTCGGTGCAGGCGATCTACGTCCCCGCCGACGACTACACCGACCCGGCGCCGGCGACGACCTTCGCGCACCTCGACGCCTCGACGGTGCTCAGCCGGCAGATCGCCGAGCTGGGGATCTACCCGGCGGTCGATCCGCTGGAGTCGACCAGCCGGATCCTCGATCCGAAGATCGTCGGCGACGAGCACTACCGCACGGCGCGGGACGTGCAGCAGGTGCTGCAGCGCTACAAGGAGCTGCAGGACATCATCGCGATCCTCGGCATGGACGAGCTGTCCGAGGACGACAAGATCATCGTCCAGCGGGCGCGCAAGCTGCAGCGGTTCCTCTCGCAGCCGTTCTTCGTCGCCGAGCAGTTCACCGGTCTCGAGGGCCGCTACGTCGAGCTGGCCGACACGATCCGCTCGTTCCGCGAGATGGTCGACGGCAAGCATGACGACCTGCCCGAGCAGGCGTTCTACATGGTCGGCAGCATCGACGAGGCGATCGAGAAGGCCGAGCAGATCCGCAAGCAGTCGGAGGCGGCGGCCTGAGCGCGGCCGCGGGAGCAGACCTGCCGATGATTCCGAGCAAGATCCATCTCGAGGTGGTCACCCCGGAGCGTCGCGTGTTCGAGCGCGACGTCGACGAGGTGATCCTGCCCGGAGCGCTCGGCATGTTCGGCGTGCTGCCGGGCCATGCGCCGATGCTCAGCGAGCTGCGGGCCGGTGTCGCGACCTGCCACGGGTCGTTCGGCCGCGAGGTGATGGCGATCAGTGCCGGGTTCGCCGAGGTGACGCCGGAGCGGGTGACGGTGATGGCCGAGACCTGCGAACGCGCCGAGGAGATCGACATCGCGCGGGCCGAGGCGATGGTCGAGGAACTCGAGGAGGAGATCCGCAAGCCGGAGACCGACCCCGAGATCGTCCGCCTGCGGCTGATGAAGCACCTCGCCCGCGTCCAGGCCAAGCGCACGTCCGCGGGCTCGTAGCTCCCGCCCGGGATCCCGTCGGGCGACCAGCGATCGGCTACACTGGCACGGGTGCGGCGCGGAGGTCTTCTCCGTGTCGGGTCGCCCGGTCGTGCCACGCCACGAGGCCCGGACAACGATGAGCCAGCGATCCGACAGGGCTGTGGGCAGCGAGGCGATGCTCCCGGAAGGCAGCGGCGAGCTGTCGGCGCGCCTCGAGCGGGTGATCCGCGACGAACTGGCCGCCCGCCTCGGCCGGAGCGCCGGCGTCGGGCGGATCGCCCACTTGCGGGCCCGTAGTGCGATCCTGCGCGCGCTGGCCGGGGTGGCGCGCGAGCAGGCCGCACGGGATGCCGGCCCCTCGACCGGGGTCGCCGATCGCCGGCGCGACCTGCTGGCTCGGCAGGGCGATGCGCTGGCGGAGGAGGCCGAGCGCCTCGATCGCCAGGCGCTCAGGCTCGAGGCGGAGCAGCTCTGCGGCGAGCACGCGGAGCGCTGGCTCTCCCTGCTCGAGGAACTGGAGCGCCCGCTCGACGAGGCCGGCCTGCGCACGCTGGTCAACGACCTCGAGCAGGCCCGGGGACGGCTCGGCACGCATGCCGTCGCGCTGCTGGCCGGGCGTCTGTCGCCGCGGCATCCGCTCCCGCGGGACCTCGTGCGTCGCGTGGAGGCGCTGCAGGAGGTCGCGCCCGATGCCGCGTCCGCCGGTGAGGCTCCGGAAGACCTCCTGCGCCGGCTGCGCCGGCTCGTACGAGAGGCCGACGAACTCGCGGCGCGGGCCGCCGAGGTGCCGAAGGACGAGATGTTCGATCGGATCGAACTGATCGCCGGTCAGCTCAAGCTGATCCAGGCACAGGGGCAGGCCTCCGGCGGCGAGGCGCAGCGCCTGCTGCGCGGCGCGTTCGGTGCCCTGACGCGGACGAGCAAGCAGTGGCAGCCGGGCTGGACTCCCGTTCTCGATCCCACTCGGACCGACGAGGACTGGCAGCGGATCGCCGAGGCCGCCCGGCGACGACTCCACAAGCGTGAGGAACGGCGCCGGCTCGAGCGCGAGCGCGCCGATCGCGAGCAGCGGATCGAGGCCCTCCGGCGGCTGCGCGAGGAGCACCGCCGGCGCGCGCTCGACGACGCGGTCGAGAAGCTGCGTGCGGTGGTCTACGAACTCTCGCGCTGGTCGGCCGATCCCGAGATCACCGGCAGTGAGGACAAG
>JAJRXN010000219.1 GCA_024276295.1 Acidobacteriota bacterium | reverse complement strand
GGCCGAGCGGTTCGCCGCCGCCGGCTACCGCACGGCGGCGTTCGTCAGCAACGTCAACCTCCGCCCCGGTCTCGGTTTCGAGCAGGGGTTCGCGCTGTACGCCAACCCCGAAAGCCGCTGGCGCGGCAACTCCTCCGGTTCGATCACCGCCGAGGCGCTGTCGTGGCTCGACGAGCAGGCGGCTGCCGACGGCCCGCCGTTCCTCTGGGTGCACTATCTCGATCCCCACTGGCCGTACCGGCCGCCGCCCGAGTGGGAGCGGCGGGCCGACCCCGACTGGGAGGCGCCCTACCGCATCGAGGACCGCCAGGCGTCCGGCGAACTGTCCAAGGGGGCGATCATCTTCGACGCCGACCGGGTGATGGACGCCCGGATGATCGAACACGTCCGCCGCCTCTACGCGGCCGAGGTGGCCGCGACCGACGAGGCCGTCGGCGCCCTGATCGAGGGCCTGCGCCGGCGCGGCCTGTGGGAGCGCGCGATCGTCGTGTTCACGTCGGACCATGGCGAGGCGCTCGGCGATCATCGCTACTGGTTCGCCCACGGCGAGTACCTCTACGACGACACCTGCCGCGTGCCGCTGATCGTGCGAGCACCGGGGCTGGTCCCGCCCGGCACGCGGGTCGCCGGCCAGGCGAACCTCGCCGACGTCGCCCCGACGCTGCTCGCCCTGGCGGGGCTCGGCGAGCCGGAGACGTCCGACGGACTGGACCTCTCGGCGCTGCTGCGCGGCGGAGGACGACCGGAGATCGCCCCGCGCGAGATGCTCCATCTCGCGGACTTCAACCTGATCCACCCGGAGAACCCGCGGTTCCACCTCGAAGGTCGCGCCGGCCGCTGGCGCGCCCTGAGGCGGGGCGGACTCAAGCTGATCGTCGTGCCGGGCCCCGAAGGCCGCGACGAGGTCGAGCTGTACGATACGTCCCGCGACCCCGCCGAGGCGCACGACCTGGCGGCCGATCGTCCGGACGACGTCTCGACGATGCGCGCCCGCCTCGACGAACTGCTCGCCGCCTTCGGACCGCAGCGGCAGGAGGCGGGCGAACTGGACGACGAGCGGATCCGCGACGCGATGCGGGGCCTCGGCTATGTCGACTGAGCGGGCGCCGGACGCGCCGGCGCTCCTCGTCCGGTTCCTGCGCCTGATCGACGCGATCGAGGCGGCGCCGATCGGTCCGGGACGCGCCCTGCTCGCGCTGGCCGCGGTGATCTCGCTGCGCAACGTGCTCGAGCTGATCGTCGCCACGAATCCCGCGTTCAACGCCCTGGCGGCGTTCGTGCACTATCCGCTGGCCTATCTCGGACCGTTCGCCTCGCTGACGCTCGTGCTCGCCGCCTGGTCCGGACGCCCCCCCGCCCGGGTGGCCCGGCTGATGCTCGCGGCCTGGATGCTGACGCTCGTCCCGCCGCTGGCCGACGCGCTGCTCGGAATCCACCACGAGACGCCGACGATCGGCTACCTCAAGGCCGCCCCCGCGGACCTGCCGCGGGTCGTCGTGCGCTTCTTCGACCCGACGGCGACGTTCGACGGAACGACTGCCGGGATCCGGATCGAGACCCTCGCCGCCGTCCTGCTGGCGGCGGTCTACGTGCTGCTGCGCCGGCGCGGCGCGCTGCGGGCGCTGGGCGCGGCGGCGAGCGTCTATGTCGTCTCGCTGTTCTGGTTCACGCTCCCGACGCTCGTGCTGTTCGCCGTGCGCCTGCCGCTTCCCGGCGCCGGCGAGAACGACCTGCTGCGCGGCGAGGGCGCGGTGGCGCGTCCCGTTCCGGACGTCTCGGCCGACGCCACGGCGGTCTGCTGGCTGGTCCTCGTTCTGCTCGGAGTCGCCGCCCTCTGGAGCGCGGTCGAGCGCCGCCACGCGCGGGGCGACCGCTGGTTCGAACCGGCCGGCCCGCCCCGCTTCGCCGGCCTCGCCGCCTTCGGCGCTCTCGCCGTGTTCTCCGGTTCCGCCACGGCCCGCCTGCTGCGGTTTCCGGCGGACGCCGTGATCGCGCGCGCACCGTTCGACCTGCTCGCCCCGCTCGCCGGCGTCGCCGTGCTGGCGGCCCTGCTCGCGGCGCTGGCGGCCCTCGGGCGGAACGAACCGCACCGTGCCGGCGCGCTGGCGCTGCTCGGCCTGGCGGGGCTCACCGCCCTCGGCACGCCGGTCGCGATGGGGCTCGCGGTCGCCGGCACCGCGCTCGCCCCCGCGGCGACGCTTCCGCTCCGGGGACCCGGCCGGCTGGCGGCCCGCGTGCTCGGAGGAGGCCTCGCGGCCTTCGGCGCCTTTCTCGCCGGGGCGGCCCTCGTCGCCGGCGGGGAGACCTTCGCGCGCCTGCCGATCGGCCTGCCGGCCGCCTGGCTCGTCGCCGGCCTGCTGGCCGGCACGGCCGGACTCGCGGAACGCCCCGGCTGGCTCGCGCCGGTGCTGTGGGGCGCGGCGGGGCTCGCCCCGCCGATCCTGCTCGGGGCGCCCGTGCTGCTCCTCGTCGCCGTTCCGGCAGGACTGCTGGTCGGCCTGCTGGCGGCTGCGGGGCGCCTGCCGTCCTGCGCCAGGTTCGGCGGGCACCGCTGGGGCGGCCTCGTGTCCGGAGCCGCGGTGGCGCTGCTGGTCACCGCCGCGCTCAGCCGCGACGCGATCCGCGAGCCGCTCGTCGAGCGCTTCCGCTGCGTGGCACGCATCGAGGCGATCCGCGGCGAGGAGTTCTCGCGCAAGGGACGGTACGACTCGGCCCGCACGCGCTTCCGGCAGGCCCTCGAGTGCGACCCGGACTACGCGATGGCCTGGCGGAGCATCGGCCTGACGTTCCTCGCCGAGGACAACCCGCCGCGGGCCGTCAAGGCGCTCGAGAAGGCCGCTGCGCTGGCTCCCGACGCGGCGCTGATCGCGGCCAACCTGGCCAGCGCGTATCTCGAGGCGGGGCGCTACGAAGACGCGGTCCGCGCCGCCGAACGGGCCCTGGCGCTCGATCCGCGTGAACTCAGCGCGCTGTGGAACCGCGCGCAGGCGTTCGAGCTGCTCGGCGACCGTCAGGCCGCGATCGAGGCCTGGCGCGACTACCTGGCGCTCGCTCCGGGACGGGCCGAGCCCGCCGAGGTCGCGTCCGCCCGGCGGCACCTGCGCGCCCTGCGGCGGGGGGAGGTCCGCTCCGCTCCCCGCTGATCCCGCGACCTACCAGACCGCCTCGGTCCCGTGGGTGTCCACCGGCAGGAGCTGCCAGGTGTAGTAGCCGTCGGCCGGCATCGCGCGCTCCGCGACGTGCTCGACGCCCGCCCCGAGGTGGGAGTAGCGATCCAGCCGGTTCGCGTCCCCGGTCTCCGCCCGCGGCAGCGCGCTCGGCCTCCCGTAGAGGTTGTACGCGTCGATCGCCGGTCCCGGACCGCCCTGGTTGGCCCCCTCGACCCCGGTCCAGCGCACTTCCAGCCGGTCACCGGCGGCGCCGGCCTTCGCCAGGCGCAGGTCCTCGACGGCCGCCGGGAACGCGCTGCCGGCCGGCGAGCGCAGGCCGTCGGCGTCGATGGCGACGACCAGGTAGTACCAGTTCGGCGCCGAGGCGGGCGTGAGTTCGTGGATGAACGTCGTCGTCGCCGCGTCGGTCGAGCCGAGCAGCGTCGTCGCGTCGGCCGGGAATCGCGGTCCGGACGACGACCCGTGGATGTCGTAGCCGGTCACCGTGACCGGAAGGCCCCATTCGCTCGTGGTCGGTGCCGACCAGGTCAGCTTCGTGTCCTCGGCGCCGTCGGTCGTTCCGTTGTCGCCGTCCGGCGAACGGAACACGCGCAGGTCCTGGATCGGCCCGGGCGGATCGATCCCGCGCACCAGGTGCGGGGTTCCCGACCGCTCCTCGCCGGTCGGCCCGGCCAGCGAGCAGTGTTCGCTGTTGATGACGAAGAAGTACTCCTGCCCGTCGGTCAGCCCGCCGATCACCGTCGTGGTCTCGGTCCCGCGCGTCTCCTTCGTGTTGGGGTACGGTCCCCCGGGCGCCGTGCCCCAGTGGATCACGTAGCGCACGACCTCCCAGGACGGATCGACCTTCTTCCAGTTCAGTCGCAGCCGGCCGCCGGACTCGAGATCCTCGACCGGCGGCGGTTCGCCGGCGGTTCCGCTGGTCCAGGCGGGAGCCGGGGGAGGATCCGGATTCTCCGGAACGCCCGACTTGCAGTCCGCCGGATCGCGCGCCCCCTTGCAGGTGTCGTTGTAGTTCGACCAGCGCGACTCGAAGCCGCGACCG
>JAJRXN010000218.1 GCA_024276295.1 Acidobacteriota bacterium | reverse complement strand
GCCCTGACGATCGCCTGGACGACCGTCTCCCCCGCCCCGTGGGTGATCGCCTCCCGCAGGTCACGGGTCCTGAACGAGCGGGTCGTGGCGACGGCGTAGACCGCCTCGAGCAGGGACGTCTTTCCCTGGGCGTTGTCGCCCTCGACGATCACCAGCGGGGCCCCGAGATCGACGACGACGTCCCGCAGGTTGCGGAACGCCCGCGTCTCGATCCTCTCGACCACGGCGCGCCCGCGCCCGGACTCAGCCCAGGGCCATCGGCATCACGACGTAGCGATCGATGCGGTCGTCATCCTCCGGGCGCACCGGCTCGAACAGCCCCTGGCTCATCGGCTCCCCCAGGTGGGCGCGGATCTTCTCCGTCCCCGCCACCGCCAGGAAGTCGAGCAGGTACTGGGCATTGAAGCCGATCTCGAGCGGGGCGCCGCCGTAGTCGACAGCCAGCTCCTCGGAGGCCTCCCCGTGGGTGTGGTGCCGCGACGAGACGACCAGCCGCTCGGGCGCCAGATCGAGCTTGACCATGTGCGACTGCTCGAGACTGAGCACCGCGACGCGCTCGATCGCCGCGCGCAGATCCGCGGTGCCGATCTCGAACACCTTGTCGTTGTCGACGTCGAGGACCTTGTGGTAGTCGGGGAACTTCGGCTCCTGCAGGCGGGCGCTGAGTTCGCGATCGCCGACCGCGACGAACAGCGTGCCGTTCTGGACCCAGAAGCGCGCCTCGTGCTCCTGGTCGTCGACCAGCCTGCCGATCTCGGCCAGCGCCTTGCGCGGGACGAGGATCCCCTCCCCGACATCCTGCAGGCGCGTTGCCGGACGCCGCGTCATCGACAGCCGGTGCCCGTCGGTGGCCACCAGCTCGAGGGCGTCCTCCTCGAGGTTCCACAGCGCTCCGGCCAGCGAGTAGCGCGGATCGTCGGTCGTGATCGCGAACAGCACGCGCCGGACCATCTCCGCCATCGCCGGGCCGTCGACCGCGCCGACCGGCTCCCCCTCGCGGCGGGGAAGCGTCGGGTAGTCCTCGGTGTCGTGCGTGGCCAGCCTGAAGCGGATCTTCTCCATCGTGATGTGCAGGGCGTCGCCGTCGAGTTCGAACGAGATGTTCCCGGCCGGCATCCTGCGCACGATGTCGTGGAACCGCCGCGCGTCGACAGCCACGGTGCCGGGACGCTCGACCGTGGCCGGGATCGAAGCCTGGTAGCCGACCTCGAGATCGGTGCCGATCAGGGAGACGCGTCCTCCGTCGTGGGCCGAGAGGACCACGTTGGCCAGGGCCTCGAGCGTGGTCTTCTTCTCGATGATGCCCTGAAGCAGGGACAGCTCACGGATCAGGGTCGGTTGGTCGATGATCGTCTTCATGGCCTCGTACCTTCGGGCGTCACGTGCGCCCCGTTCCGGGAAGAGAGTCTTCCAATGGATGAGATGATCGTCGCAGCAGGAGGGCTGTGGAACGGTGGACCGGGCTGCGCAAGGCCCTTGTCAGGAACCCCTTGGCGGGCAGGGGCGGGCGTGGACAGCGCTGTGCAGGCCTTGGTCGTCGCGGCGGTCGGGACGGCGCCGGCGTGACGCCGGCCGGATATCGACAGGCTGCCGGTCCACCTGTGCATGAAACCTGTGGATCGCGCGCTCATCGGAGCTGGTCCTCGAGCCCGGCGATGCGCGCGTCGAAGTCGCGGTCGCTGCGGCGGTCGCGGTCGATCTTGCGGAAGGCATGGAGCGCCGTCGTGTGGTGCTTGCCGCCGAAGTACTTGGCGATCGTCGGGTAGCTCTCGCCGGCGAGCTTCTTGGCGAGGTACATCGCCACCTGACGGGGCAACGCGATCCGCCGCTGGTTGGTCCGCGACTTGAGTTCGGAGAGCCGGAGGTCGAACTCGCGGGCGACGCAGCGGGCGATGGCGTCGATGCTGACATGGCCGGATTCTTCCGGAGCCACGGTACGGACGACCTGCCGTGCGAGGTCGAGGTCGGGACGCCGGTGCAGCAGCGAGGCGCTGGCGATCAGCGTCTTGAGGCAGCCCTCGAGTTCACGCACGTTCGAGTCGATCTGGCCGGCGATGTACAGGGCGACCTCGGAGGGGAGCGTCCAGCCCTCGGTGGCCGCCATCTTGTTGAGGATAGCGACCTTCGTCTCGAGATCCGGCGGCGAGAGGTCGGCGATCAGTCCCCACTCGAACCGCGTGCGCAGCCGCTCCTCGAGGGCCGGGATCGCCCGCGGCGGCGAGTCGGACGTGATGACGATCTGCCGGCCGGCCTGATGCAGCGCATTGAAGGTGTGGAAGAACTCCTCCTGCGTGCGTTCCTTGCCGGCGAGAAACTGGACGTCGTCGATCAGCAGCACGTCGACAGACCGGTAGCGCTCACGGAAGGCGCCGGTCTCCTCGTAGCGGATCGAGGCGATCAGCTCGTTCATGAACGCTTCGGAGGTCTGGTAGACGACCCTGGCGCCGGGACGCTCGCGGGCTAGCCGGTTGCCGATCGCCTGGATCAGGTGCGTCTTGCCCAGTCCGACCCCCCCGTAGATGAAGAGCGGGTTGTAGTTGGATCCGGGCTGTTCGCTGACGGCGAGGGCCGCGGCATGGGCGAACTGGTTGCACGAGGAGACGACGAAGTTCTCGAACGTGTAGCGTTCGTTGAGCGGTGTTTCGGGGGCCGGGACCACCCGCCGCTGGGGGGTGACCGGGGTGCCGGCGGTCCGCGAGACGAACGTGACGTCGGTGGCGTCGGTCTTCTGGGACGAGAGGATCTCGCGGATCAGCGGCTGGTAGAGCGTGCGGAGCCATTCCGCGAACATCTCGTTCGGGACCTCGACCTCGAGCACGCCGGCGCGGACGCCGCGCTGGCTCGTTGGGAGGAACCAGGTCTCGAAGCTGCCGCGCGGGATCCGCCCCTCGATCTCGGTCCGGATGCGGTCCCACAGATCGGGCTGGCTGACGGTCTGCGGACGCGTCTTTTCCACAGGTGCAACCCCCTGTACGCCGCTTGAGTTAGCAGGATTCGCCGCCGGTGCGGCACACAGGTTTTTCCACAGCTGTGGATCTCTGGGTGTATCTTTTAAGTCCCTGTTTCTGATGGACTTGCGGTGTCCGACGGCGGAGTGTGGCCGCCTGGTGCCCAAAGCTTCGACCCCTCACCTGCCCGGTGGTTTCCGGCCCTCGTCGGGCGCCCGCAGCCGCGCGGGATCACGACGGGCCGGGAGGCTGTCGGGCGATCGCTGGCGGAGGCTATCACCTGGGTCTCCGGGCTGGCAAGTGTCCCGGTGCGGTCCCGTCCCCGGCGCGCG
>JAJRXN010000217.1 GCA_024276295.1 Acidobacteriota bacterium | reverse complement strand
GCGCAGGGGCAGCCAACCCGAACAGCAAGAGCGCAATGTGAAAACAGACTCCTGGAAACTTCATCGATCCGTCCTCGCAGACAACCACTCGGTACGACCGGCGCGGCGGCGCCGCGCAAGCCGGGAAGGAGTGTCACACGAGTCGGATCAGCAGAGGAAGCGGGCGCAGGAGATGAAGACAGGTGTTCCCGAAGCGCAGGCCGCCGCCACGGCGATGTCGGCACGACCGTCCGTACGTTCCGGAGCAATCTCCTCGACGGTGCGCGTGGATCCGTACACCGGCTGTGGAGTCTGGGACTCGAACGTGGACGCGACGCGCTCGGAGAACTCCGCGCTCGGCAGCTCGCGGGAGACGGCGCAGCCGGCGTCTCCGGGCTGGACCTCACCGAGCAGCCACGGGGCGGACTCGCCGTTCCTGACGAGGTGGCAACCGTCGTCGCTCGCCGCACAGCAGCAGAAGGGCGCCTTCGGATCCTCGGCGCCCGGGCACGGACCTCCGGCCATCACCGGGACCAGCGCCACGGCGAACAGGAGGGCCAGAGCTGCAAGACGCCTCTTCATGTCGGAGGGACTGTACTCCCCGAAACAGGAACCGCGCAAGTCTCGCGGCGCGAAAGGCCCCGGTCAGCCTAGAATCGCGCCCCATGCCCGAGAGTCCACGTACCCTGCTCGACCTGGCCGCCCGCTGCGGCGTCGAGCGCGGCTACCACGCCGCCGACGGCACCTGGCAGGAGGCCGGTGCCGAGGCGCTGGTGCGGGTGCTCGCCGCCTGCGGAGTGCCGATCGATTCGCCCGAAGGAGCGGAGGAAGCCGCCCGGGCCCTCGACCGCCGGCAGGCCGCCGAGCCGCTCGATCCCGTCGGCGTCGCCTGGCAGGGCCGCGGTGGTCGCCTCGCGGTGCGGCTGACGGCATCGCAGCTCGACGCAGGCGCGCTGTCGGTCGACCTGCAGTGCGAGGACGGATCGACGCGGACGATCGACGCTCCGGTTCGGGCGCCCGCGGGCCCGCCCCTCGCGGAAGGTTCCTTCCCGGTTCATCCGGCGGAACTGCTGCTGCCCGCGGATCTGCCCCTCGGCCGGCACCGGCTCGTCGTCCGGCTCGAGGGACGGGAACGGACCGCCTGCGTGATCTCGGCGCCGACGCGCGCGCCGCAGGCCGACGGACGCGGATGGGGAGTCTTCGCGCCGCTGTACGCGCTGCGTGTCGAGAACGGCACCGGCATCGGGGACTACGGCGGGCTGGCCCGCCTGCTGGCGCTGGTCTCCAGGCTCGGAGGACGGTTCGTCGGATCGACGCCGCTGCTGGCGATGTTCGTCGGCGCGCCCTGCGTGCCGAGTCCCTATGCACCGATCAGCCGGCTGTTCTGGAACGAGCTGCTGATCGACCCGCAGCGCACGCCGGAGTGGCCGGAATGCCCCGAGGCGCGCGCGCTGTGGGAGGCGCCCGCCGCGCGCGAGCAGCGGGCCCGGCTCGGTGCGGTCGACGAGATCGACTACCGCGCGGTGCGCGCCCTGATCTAGCCGGTCCTGCGCCGCCTGGCCGCCACCGGCCTGGCCGAGGGCTCGCCGCGCGCCGAGTCGATCGCGCGGCACGTCGACGGCTGGCCCGAGATCGCCGCCTTCACCCGCTTTCGCGCGGCGCTCGACCGGTACCGGACGGACTGGCGCTCGTGGCCGGCCTGGCGTGACGGACTGCTTCCGGACGACGCCGTGGAGGCGACGGACGTGAAATACCACCTCTGGGCGCAGGCGACGGCGGACGAGCAGATCGGCGCTGCCGGAAGCGGGCAGGCGGGGCTGTATCTCGACCTGCCGGTCGGCAGCCACCCGGGCGGTTTCGACACGTGGCGCTGGCCGGAGCTGTTCGCTGGCGGGATCGCCGTCGGCGCTCCTCCGGACACGCTGTTTGCCGGCGGACAGAACTGGGACTTCCGGCCGCTGGTCCCCGAGCGGTCCCGTGCCGAAGGGCACGCGCACTTCGCGGCCTGCCTGAGGCATCACCTGCGCCACGCATCGGTGCTGCGGATCGATCACGTGATGGCGTTGCACCGGCTGTACTGGATTCCGGCGGGGATGCCGCCGACCGAGGGCGTGTACGTCCGGTATCCGCACGAGGAGTTCCACGCGACGGTCTGTCTCGAAGCGAGTCGTGCCGGCGTCCCGATCGTCGGCGAGGATCTCGGCACGGTGCCGCCGGAGGTCCGCGAAGCGCTCGCCGAGCACGGAATGCTGCGCTCGTTCGTCGGGCAGTTCGCGGTGCGGCTCGACGAGGGCGCCCCGTTCGGCGAGATCCCGGCCGACGCGATCGCGTCGCTCAACACCCACGACACGCCGACCTTCGCCGGCTTCTGGCACGAACGCGATCTCGACGTCTTCGCGGAGATCGGCTGCCTCGACGCGGACGCGATCGCGGCGATGCGGGCGACGCGGGCCGCGATGCGGCGGGAGCTTCCGGCCTTGCTGGCCGCGCGCGGGCTGCTCGATCGGGCGGACGGGGCGCACCTCGGCGACGTGCTGCGGGCGGTGCACCGCGCGCTCGCCGAGAGTCCCGCGCGGCTGCTGATGGTCAACCTCGAGGATCTGTGGCTCGAAGAGCGCCCGCAGAACGTGCCCGGGACCGGCTTCGAGCGGCCGAACTGGCGCCGACCGCTGGCCCTTTCGATCGACCAGATCGAGCGCGATCCGGCGCTCGCGCGCGCGCTCGGCGAGATCGCCGCCTGGCGTGGTCGCCGGCCGGGAGACGGCGGCGCATAATCCGGCCGGCCACCGATCGACAGGCCTTCATGACGTGCCGGAGTGGCGGAATTGGTAGACGCAGGGGATTCAAAATCCCCCGGGCGCACGCCCTTGCGGGTTCGAGTCCCGCCTCCGGTACCAGCCCCGGGATCACGAATTCGTAATCGCGGAGCGTCCAGCCCGGGCACCCAGCGTGCGGAGCGTTTCGCCGCGTCCGGGCACGGTCGTTGCATGGTTCCGCCCTGCCCCGCGACCGGGGCACGTGCGACCCGCCGCCTTCGGGCCGCGGGACACGGAAGGAGCCCGGCCGTGCACCCCCTGATCCGTCAGACCGGCGGACCGGCACTGCTCGCCCTCGGCGGCGGTGCGCTCGCGTCGCTCGTCCTGCCCGGGATCACGCTCGCCGAGGGGTTCCTCGCCTCGGCGGCGGCCGGGTGCGCGGTGCTGGCCCTCGAGGCCGGGCGCCCCGCGGCGGGGCGCGAGCGGTCCGCGCTGCTGCCGGTGGTGCCGGGGCTGCTCGGCTTTTCCATCACCCTTGCGCTGCCGGCCGGCGCCGTACCGGCGGGCGTGCTGGCGGCCTCGGCGCTGCTGGCCACGGGGCTGTTCGTCGCCGGCGCCTCGATGATCGCAGGGCGGCTGATCGCGTACGAGGACGAGTTGGAGGACCTGCGGGCGCGTCTGCTGCGCCGCGAAGGTGACGTCCGCGTCCAGGCGGAGCGGATCCGCCGGCTGGACCTGCGCGACCCGGCGACCGGAGCGCTCAACGCGCGGGCGTTCGACGACGCGCTGACCGATGCGCTCGAGGAGATGGAGCCGGGCGCCGGCCTGCCGATCGCCCTGCTGCTGATCGATCTGCCCGACCGCGGGCAGGTCCCAGCCGCGGCCGAGGCCGCCCGCCGCGCGGTGCGCGCCTCGGACGTCGTCGCGCGGCTCGACGAGCGCGAGATCGCCGTACTGCTCGAAGGCTGCCGCGACCCGCGGCCCGCGCTCGTCCGGATGCGTCGCATCCTCGGCGAGCACGACCGCGACGTGCTCGCCCGCACACGGATCGCCGGCATCACCGTCCCGCCGGACGCCTCGCCGCCCCGCGCCGACGAACTCCTCTCCGCCGCCTACGCGGCCCTCGACGCCGCCCGCCGCCTCGACGACGCCGCCGGCGCGCAGGCGGTGTGGCCGCTGGAGTGGGGGTTGAAGAAGGTGGCGGAGCGGTAGCGG
>JAJRXN010000216.1 GCA_024276295.1 Acidobacteriota bacterium | reverse complement strand
GACCACGAGCGGTCGCGGATCTTCGACCAGGCGGAAAACCGCCTGCACGTGATCAAGGCGCTCTACGTGGCGCTGATCCGCGGCCTCTGACCCGGTCGCGCCGTCACGTCGCGAGCAGTTCCTGCGCCCGACGCAGCCGCGCCGCGATGTCGATGCCGCGCGGACAGGCGGCCGCCGCCCGCGACAGGTCGATGCCGTCGATCCGCCGCGCTGCCTCGGGCAGGGCGCGGTACAGCCGGCGCGCCTTCTCCGGCTCGCCGTACGCCTCGTGGTACATCAGGAAGCGCAGCGTGTCGGCGATGGCGACCTCGCCTTCGACACGTGACTCGCAGATTTCCGCGCATCCGCGGCAGGAGACCGGCGCCGTGACCGTGGCCAGCCGCTGGAGCTGCTGGAACTCGTCCATCGACAGCGCGATCGGCGACTTGGCGGCGGCGACGTTCTCGCGCAGCTTGCGCGTGTTGTTGATGTGAGAGACCGCGGCGGTGATCCGCTCGTCGGCCCAGACCGCCTTGAGCTTCGCCTGCGGCAGCGTGAAGTTCCGCGAGCGGAAGGCGACGACCTGCTCCTGGTCCGCCGGTACCGACTTCTGTGTCTTCATCGCGATCAGGCCGATGCCGGCCTCGACGCAGGCGTCGATCGCGCGGTTGAGTTCCAGGTTGCCGTACTCGCCGAAGTTGTAGGCGAACATGATCACGTCGATCCCGCCGCTCTTCGCCGCCTTCTCGAGCAGGGCGACGACCTGGCTGCCGTGGGACGAGAAGCCGAAGTACCGCGTCTTGCCGGAGGCCTTCATCTTCGCCCCCATCTCGAGGAACGGCTTGTCGAGGAACTTGACGTCGTTGAGAGCGTGCATGAAGAACAGGTCGAGGTAGTCGGTCTCGAGCTGCTCGAGGCAGAGGTCCAGGTCCCGCATGTAGGCGGCGACGGTTCCGCCGCGCCCCTCGCCCTTGGAGGTGATCCACAGCTTCTTGCGATCACCGATCTGCTTGATGAACGGAGCGATCGTCTTGTGCGACCAGCCCTTCTCGTAGGCCAGGGCCGTGTCGAGGTAGTCGATGCCTTCGGCGTAGGCGCGATGCAGCAGCTTGTCGTACTTGATGTCGAACCGCTGCGCGCAGCCGAGGAGCAGGATCGGGATCGACTCGCCGGTGGCGCCGAGCGTCCGCCGCGGGACCTTCGGTGCCGGGGCCGCCTGTCCGTCGTCGGTGGGCGTCGCGCCGGCGATGCCGCCGAACATCCCGGCGGAGGCTCCGGACAGGGCGGCGATCTTGAGGAAGTCGCGTCGAGTGGTGGGGGACTTGGCCATCGGGAATCTCCTTCGCGGTTGGGTGGCCGGGCGGGGATGGCGTGCGGCCATCGCCGTCCCTACCGGTCTTGCGCACGGTTGTGGAGCAGCAGGCGGCGTTCCTTCGAGCGGCTCTCGCCGACGGGCGTGACGTAGACCGCCCGGGAGTCCGTCACCGGGCATTCGGCCTGGCAGATGCCGCAGCCGATGCACAGGTCCGGGACGATGAACGGCTTGTTGAGCACGACGAGGTTGCCGAAGACGTCCTTGACCTCGATGTCCTTGGTCTGGATCGCCTTGGGCGATGTCGGGCAGACCTCCTCGCAGACGACGCAGGGGATCTCCATCGCGTGCGGCAGGCATCGGCCACGGTCGAAGAACGCCGTGCCGAGGCGCACCGGGCCCTGCTCCTTGAACTTCCCCTTGCCGAGTTTCTCCTCGACCGTGATCCGGCGGATCGCGCCGGTCGGGCAGACCTCGCTGCACAGCGTGCACTTGAGCTGGCAGTGTCCGATGTTGAAGTTCATCACCGGCGTCCACAGCCCCTCGATCCCGGCCTCGGCGAACGTCGCCGGCTGCAGGACGTTGGTCGGGCAGGCGTTCAGGCACTGGTCGCACTTGATGCAGCGCTCGAGGAACTCCTGCTCCTCGACCGAGCCCGGGGGGCGGATCAGCTTCGGCGAGTAGTTCTCGTCGGTGTTGACGCCGTCGTTCTTGATCAGCGGCAGGGCCGCAGCGCCGATGATCCCGGAGAACACGAGCTGCCGCCGGTTGATGTCCGGTGCCGGAACGACCTGGCGCGCATCCTGGCCGAGCATCGTGAACGACAGGGCGTCTTCCGGGCAGTCATCGATGCAGTTCATGCAGGCGAAGCACTCGGAGAGCCGCAGCTTGCCCTGCGGGTCGGAGGCTCCTTCGCAGCGCGACAGGCACATGTCGCAGTCGGTGCAGCGATGCACGTCACGGTTGATGCGAAACAGCGCGCCGCGCGAGAGCACGCCGAGCAGCGCGCCGAGCGGACACAGCACGCGGCAGAAGAAGCGCGGAATGACCACGTTCATCGCCACCAGTCCGAACAGCACGAGGCCGATCCAGAACGAGCCGACGAACACGCGGCGCTCGACGCCCGGGCCGAACTTCAGGCTGTCGAGCCACAGGCCGTCGACGTGCAGCTTCTCGCCGGCGACCGCCAGCAGCGAGTCCGACGCCGGGGCGATCGCGGTGGCGAACGTGCGGTACATCAGGCAGATCGGGTCGAGCAGCCCGATCTGCAGCGCGCCCATCGCCGCCATCAGCAGGAACACCGTCAGGATGCCGTACTTCAGGAAGTAGATCCTGCGATAGCGGTTCGAGGCCCAGCGCTCGGCCGGCTTGCGCACGTTGAACAGCCAGCCGACGAACTGGTGCAGGGTGCCGTACGGGCAGATCCAGTTGCAGAACACGCGGCCGAAGACCAGCGTCAGCGCCAGCACGAGCAGGCCCCAGCCGAGCGCGCGGTAGACATAGCCGGTGGCCAGCGCCGTCGACAGTCCGACCAGCGGGTCCATCTCGAGCAGCCGCGAGACCGGGTATCCGCCGAGCCGCGACGTCCAGGTGGCCCAGACGGCCAGCACGAACGCCACGAAGAAGAACGTCTGCGAGACGATGCGGACGTTGGTCAGCCGCAGCAGCCGCTTCGGGCGGTAGTGAGGAAGGCGCTCGAGTGGTCTCATGCACGTTCCTCGCGTACGCGCCCCTGCCAGTCGACGCGACCCGCTCCCTTCTCCTCGGCAAGGTGCAGGTACTGCGGATAGTCGCGGCCCCGCTCGAGCACGTGCTCGAAGGCCCACGCATCGAGCGCCACCGGGTCGACGCCGACCATCACGGCATCGCCCGGCTTGACGTCGGACGGGTCGCCACCCGTCGGGCCGTTCTTCATCAGCACGTGTGCGCCGTCGAGGATCGTCAGCGTCGGTTTCATCATCAGTGCCAGGTCGGAGACGATCTCGTGGATGTCCTGGTGGAACTGGTTGCGGCGGCCACCGAGCAGCCCGTACCAGTTCTTGATCCCCATCGAGGCCTGACACAGGTTGTGGTCCTTGACGGGGGCGATGCCGATCACGCGGTCGACGTTGGTCAGCGGGCGGCGGAAGATCGGCCACTCCGCGATCAGCGTCGCACCCGGCGTGCTGAGCACGCGGAACGCGTTCGAATCCGGCAGGTATACCCGCCCACCGCCGCGCTCCGCCGCCTGCCTGATCCCGCTCTTCGCAAAGCAGTCGGCGGGCGACTCGATCGGGTTGTCCGCCACGCGGACCTCCTGAGCGCGCGCGTCGACGAGCAGCAGCCGGACCAGCGCCTCGAGCAGCTCCGGGTTGCTCGTCGCACCGAGGTTCGGCGAGCGGTCGAAGGCGACGTTGGGCTTGACCAGCACGATGTCGCCGGGGCGCACGTAGTGCGTGATCCCGCCCAGCGGTTCGAGGGCGCGGCGGAGGCGTTCCATCGCGTCGCCGGTGCCGCGGAAGACGCTGACGTCGGGTGCGCCCGACGGCTTCTCGACCCGGTAGTCGCGGAGCGTCACCGGCCGGTGGACCGGCTGGCTGCGAAGACCGGTCGGATCGCGCAGCGAGAGCGGCCAGTCGGCCGGCGCCCCGGCGAGATACGCCGCGGCCCCGCCCACGCCGGCCACGGCGGCGATGCGGGCGGCGAAGGCGCGCCGGCTCAGCGGCTTGCGCTCGTAGTCCGGGTGCCGGGTCGGGTGCTTGTCGTCACGAGCCACGGTGCAACTCCCTGATGATCCGCTCGAGCATCGTGCGCAGGACGTCGTCGCTGCCCGCGCCGTCGACGCCGCAGACCCACGGCCCGACGACGGCGACGGCGAAGCGGCTGTCGAGGTGCCGGTGGCGCATCAGCGCGTGACGCTCGTCCTGCTCGAACACCTCGTACTCGAAGGCCTGCTCCTCGGTGAG
>JAJRXN010000215.1 GCA_024276295.1 Acidobacteriota bacterium | reverse complement strand
CTGGCCGATCACCACCAGGCGCGCGAGGAGAACATCCTGCTGCCGGCACTCGAGCGCGGGCTTCCGGCCGCCGAACTCGAGGCGCTGGTCGAGCGCTGCCGGTTGCGGCAGTAACCCGCTCGTCGTGGCGTGCATCGGAAAGGGGACGAAGATGGAAGACAGCCGACGACACGAAGGAGGCCGACGATGTACGAGCGCGACTACGCTTTGACGAGGACGATCAAGGGGCTCGATGTCCAGACCGCGGCCGAGAAGGTCCGTGCGGCGCTGGCCGAGGAAGGGTTCGGCGTGCTGACCGAGATCGACGTCAGGCAGACCCTCAAGGAGAAGCTCGGTCTGGACCGCCGGCCGTACCTGATCCTCGGCGCCTGCAACCCGAAGCTCGCCCACCAGGCCCTCGAGGCCGAACCGCCGATCGGCGTGCTGCTGCCGTGCAACGTGACGGTCTTCGAGGACGAGAACGGCGACACCGTCGTCCAGGCGATCAACCCGAAGACGATGTTCGGGATGATCGGCAACGAGGCGGTCCAGCCGCTGGCGAACGAGGTGGGCCAGCGTCTGGCGCGGGTGCTCGAGAAGCTCTGACGCGAGCCGGCCCGGCCTGGCGGTGCCGGTCATGGAGACCGGCACCGCCTCGCATCAGGGTCCTTCCCAGTTGCAGGTGTTCGTCCCGCGCACGACGTAGTGCTCGATGCTGCCCGCGCCGCCCGTCGCGGCCCCGGCGAGCGTCAGCGTCGTCGCGCCGGCCGTGCGACCGGCCAGCGCCGGAGCGTCGATCCGCGGTGACGCGTCGGCGAGCAGGTTGTAGCCGTCGGCGTCGGTCGCGGCGTCCCACGTGAACACGAGATCGGCGCCCGACTTCGCGACGGTCATCGTCGGCGGTACGGCCGCCGGCGTCGCGTCGGGACAGACGAACGGCTCGCAGTCGAACGGCTCGGCGACCTCGGCGTGGATCGTCCAGCTCCGCAGCGTTCCGCTCTGCGAGATCGGCCCGGCGACGACGTCCTCGATCGAGAGCGTCCAGGTCCCCTCCAGCGGCTCGCCGTTGAAGTCGGCCATCGTGCCCGGACCGTCGGGCTGGCGATCGCGGTCGTAGCGGGTGTTCAGCCCGCCGGACGTCTGGTTCTTGAGCCGGACCGTCGTACCGGAGGGGGAGGTCACCTCGACGATCAGGTCGCTCGAACGGATCACGCTGATGTCGATCGAGACGTCGAGATCGGTGATCGTGCGCACGTCGCTGATCGTGATCGTCGAGATCACCGGTTCGGTCGTCTTCTGGGGGATCGTCTCGTCCTGGTCGTTGCGGTAGTCGCGCGTGAAGACGCCCATGTTGATGTCGAAGCGGTCGGTGCGCGGCGCGACGTCCGTCGCCCGCGAATCGAGCGCGAAGCCGAGCACCTGGCCGCAGGCCGCGTCCGGCAGCACCGTCAGCTCGAAGTGGGGGGCCACGGACTCCTGCACGCCGTCGCGCAGGATGTCCGGCCAGCCGGCATCGGGGCCGATCACGCGCACGACGGCCGGATCGAGCGTCGTCAGCGTTCCGCTGACGCCCAGCGCGTCCCGGGAGCCGTAGTTGAACAGCGAGACCGGCAGCGTGATCGTCTCGCCGGGCTCCAGCCGGCCGTCGTTGCTGCCGTTGGCGCCGCTGTCGTCGATGCGATGCCCGTTGTGGATCAGCTTGGCGGTGTCGGGAACGACGACGCAGTTCGACACCGGCCCGCTACAGGCCGGGTTGGCGTCGTTGGCGCGTACCCGGTAGTTGACGATGAACTCCTGCGAGACGTTGTCGTCGAAGAACGTCGTCGCGGGAGCGGCGACCGTGCCGATGATCACCTGCTGCCTGTCGCAGCCCAGTTCGCCGCGG
>JAJRXN010000214.1 GCA_024276295.1 Acidobacteriota bacterium | reverse complement strand
GAGTTCCAACCGACGATGCCCGGCGCCTGGCTCGCGCTGTGATGCTCCTCGCGCCGGCGCAGGCGCTCATTCTCCTTTTCGAGTCCGCGCTTGCGGGCCGCGGCGCGGATCAGCGCGTCGAGCACCTCGATCCGGCATGGCTTGGTGACGAAGTCGTAGGCGCCGAGTTTCATCGCCTCGACCGCGCTCGACACCGTGGCGTTGCCGGTCAGCATGATCACTTCCGGCGCCCCCTCGTCGCCGGCCAGCGAACGCAGCAGCGCCAGACCGTCGAGTCCCGGCATGCGGATGTCGAGCACGGCGACGTCGAAGGTCTCGCGCTCGAGCGCCTGCGCGGCCCGCTGTCCGTCCTCGGCCTCGACCACGCGGTGACCGCGTCGTTCGAGTTCCCGCCGCAGGACCTGCCTGAGACGGGATTCGTCATCGGCGAGCAGGACGAACACGCCGTCCCGGGGCTCGCCCGGCCGATCTCCCGTCTCGGTCGCTCTCGTCTCGCTCATCGGACTCCTGCCTCCTCGGTCACCGGCTCGGGAACCGGCAGGAGCAGCTCGAAGCGGCTCCCGCACCCGGCCGTGGACTCGACGCGCACGCGCCCGCCGAGTGCTTCCATCAGTCCGTAGACCACCGACAGCCCGAGTCCCGTGCCCTGACCCGGCGGCTTGGTCGTGAAGAACGGATCGAAGATCCGCTCGCGCAGTTCGACGGGAACCCCCGGGCCGTCATCCTCGACCGCGAGCACGACGCCGGCCGCCTCGGTCCGCTCGGCCCGGATCGTGATCCGCCCGCGGGGCGCGGCATCGGCCGCGTTGAGCACGAGGGCCATCAGCGCCTCTACCAGGTGGCTCTCGTGGGCCACCGGCTGCGGGAGTCCAGGCTCCACCTCGGTGCGCAGCATGACGTCGCGGAGCTTCGGGTTGTGCCGGACCAGACGGACGGTCCGCTCGACGACCCGCTCGAGATCGCACGGCGCCGTCGTCGCCGCGGGGGGGCGGGCGAACTCCAGCAGCGCCTGGAGGATGTCCTTGCAGCGATACGCTTCCTCTTCGATCACCGCCGCGTCGTCGACCAGCTCGCGCCGTTCGCGTTCGCCCGGCGCGCCCGCGAGCCGGTCGCGCATCGCCTCGGCGCAGCTCGCGATCGTCGCCAGCGGATTGTTGATCTCGTGGGCGATGCCCGCCGCCAGCCGGCCGATCGCGGCGAGCTTCTCGGCCTGCGCGACCGAGCGCTCCAGGTCGCGCTGGGACGTCACGTCGCGGGCGAACGTGATCACGTGGGAGACCTCGTGCGCACCGCCGAGACGCATCGGCACCTTCTCGACCCGGAAGATCCGACGCGGCCGGCCGGCCTGGGTCTCGACCTCGACGACCTCCGGGCGGCCCGTCCGGAAGACCCGCTCGAACTCCTGACGGAGGCTCGGCTCGTCACCGACCACGTCGAACAGGTTCGCGCCGAGCACCTCTCCCCGCGGGCGCCCGAACGGCCCGGCCTCCCGCCCGCGGTTCCAGACGACGACGCGGTAGTCCCGGTCGATGGCGTAGAGCGAGACCGGCATCGCATCGACGACCGCCTGGAACAGGGCGCGCTGCTCTTCGAGCTGCACGGCGTCTTCCGGGTCGGCCGACGTGCCGGCCCGCGCCAGTCGCGCCAGCCGCGCCGCGAACTCGGGAGTCGAGATCCGTGGATCGAGCGCCTCGTCCGCTCCGGCATCGAGCAGCACGGCGCGGGTCCGACCGCCGCGAGCGAGCACGACGACCCCGGCCGCACCCGCCGCCCGGCTGGCGGCGACCCAGGCCACGCCCCGTTCCTGGTCGAGCGGTCCCGCCACGACGAGCCGGCCGCGCGCCGGGCCTTCGACCGGAACGAGCCGCGCGCACTCGGCGGCCCGGCTCACGCGTCCCCGGATCGACGCAGCGACCCTGCCGATCGCGATCTCCCGCGGCGTCACTGCGATCACCGGCACCTCCCGGGGTCCGGACGCACCGGCCCTTTCCGGCCGATCGCTCCACGTCCCTCAACGAATCTTGGGTCCGGGGCCGGAGGCGACAAGACGTCCGGAATCCGGTCACCGCCGGTGGCCCTGTGGCGATCCGAGGCCGCTCTGGCCGCCCCGCCGGGGGTGTTGCGGGGCTTCCGGTCCGCGAGTGTCCGCACGGGTCCGGCGCTGATGGCACGCACCTTGCGACTCCGGTGGACGGAGGGAGCCGTGAAATGACGACGCGACGGCATGCCGAGCATCTCGGCCTCGCCTTGGCCGCCGGCACCGGGCTGGGCGCAATGCTGCTCGTCGCCCGGGAATTCGGCCTCGACGGACTGGGCCGTGCCGCCGTCGCCGCCCTGGCGGCCGGTGTGCTCGCACGGTGCCCGCTCAGGCTCTCCTCCCGTGCCTCCCGCTGGTCTCCCGCCGAACCGCTCGTGCTCGGCGCCGCGGTCATCGCCGGCCTGCCCGCGGCGGCCATGATCGCTGCCGCGGAGGCGCTCTCGCGCGCCCTGGCCCGTGACCCGCACGGCCGACGCGGCACGGCCGCCCTCGCCCACCTGTTCATCGCGATGGCCGGTGCCGGCGTCGTGACCGCGCTGCTCCCGGCGGCGGCGTCTCCGGATCTTGCACCGGCGACGCTGGTTCCCGCCGTCAGCCTCGGCGCGATGACCCGGTTCGTGCTGCTGCTCGGCGCGCGCCGGTCGATCCAGCGCGCCGAATCCCGTCGCCGGCAGCGGTGGAACGGGCACGCTGCATGGAACGGCGCGCTGCATCTCGGCTCCGCGGCGATCACCCTGCTGCTGCTCGTCGGATACCAGCAGTTCGGCCTGCTGACGCTCGCGCTCGAGATCGCCGTCGGAACCCTGCTCGCGGCCCTCGTCCGGTCCTGGACCGAGCGGGTCCGCTCCCTTCACGACCATCTGGTGGAGGTCCAGAACCTGCACGGCCGCGTGATCGACGCTTTCTCGATCGCGATCGACGCCCGCGATCCGCGCGCCTCGGGACGGGCCCGTCGCGTCCGCCTCTACGCCCGGCAGCTCGGCGAGCTGGTCCGGCGTGAAGCTCCCGACCTGCTCCCGTCCGACCGTGTGCCGGACGACGCGTGGCTCGAAGGGCTCTCGGCGACGGCGGTGCTCCAGGACGTCGGCCTGCTCTGCCTGCCCGACCACATCGTCCATCGCGCCGAGACGCTCGGCGGCGTCGAACGCGAACGCCTCGAAGAGCATGCCGAACTCGGCGCGCGGATCATCAGCCGGCTCGGCTTTCCGCCGGAGCTGGCCGCGGTCGTGCGTCATCACCACGAGCGCTGGGACGGGCGCGGCTACCCGGACGGCCTTGCCCGCGAAGCGATCCCGATCGAGGCGCGGATCCTCGCCCTGGCCACCGGCCTCGACGAAGCCCGCAGGAGTTTCGCAGTCGATTCGATCACTCCGAAGCAGCTCGTTGCATGGGTGGCCACCCGGGCCGGCACGGAATTCGATCCGCGTCTGGCGGAACTCTACTGCCGGAACGCCTCCGAGATCGAAGCCGTGGTCGAGGAGCACGAATGCAAGACCACGGGCACCTTCGAGGGCGAGAACACCGACGTGCTGACCGAGGATCTCCATCGTGCCCGGCACCAGTCCCTCGTGCTCCACGAACTCAGCGCGCGGCTCGGGGCCTCGCTCGAGGTCGGCGACCTGATCCTGCTCGTCGGCAACCGACTGCTCGGCCTGATGCCGGCGCACACCGTGGCGCTGTACGTCGGCGAGCCCACGGGAGACACACTCCAGCCGCTCGGCTGCGCCGGACCAGTCCAGGAACTGCTCGGCCGGCGTACGTTCGGCGTCGGCGAGGGCGTGACGGGGTGGGTCTTCGAACACGGCCGCGCCGTGCTCAACGCCGACGCGCGGATCGATCTCGGTCGCGCGATCGAGCAGGCCGACCCGCCGCTCCGCTCGGCCGCGGTGTTCCCGGTCGAGGATCCGCTCGGCAGGATCGGCGTGATCGCGTTCTACGCCGCGGAGGACCAGCCGTTCACCGACGAGCATCGGCGGATCGTCGAGCAGATCGCGCCCCAGCTCGCCGCGGCGATGCGCAATGCGCTGCTCTACCAGGCGACTCGCGAGAACTCGATGACCGATGCGCTGACCGGCCTGCCGAACAACCGCGCACTCCACCAGCAGCTCGAACGCGAACTCGCCCGCGCCCGCCGCACGTGCGAGCCGCTGAGCGTCGTCGTGCTCGATCTCGACCGGTTCAAGCCGATCAACGATACCTGGGGCCATCAGGCGGGCGATCGCGTGCTGCGCGAGATCGCGCGACGCCTGCAGAGCGGATTCCGCAATTGCGATCACGTCAGCCGCTACGCCGGGGACGAGTTCGTCGCGATCCTGCCGGGCACCGACCGCGAAGCGGCGCTGGCCGTCGTCCGGCGCGTCCAGGAGATGCTCGACGGGCACCCGATCGCGCTGGCCGACGGCACGGAGGTCGGCGTCGGCATCTCGGCCGGGCTGGCCTGCTTCCCGGTCGATGGACGCACGCCCGAAGACCTGCTGCGCGTCGCCGACCGGAAGATGTACGAGGACAAGGCCGCCCGCCGGTCTCGGGTTCCTGCACCCCCCCCCAAGCGCTCGCCGGAACACCGCACCGTGGCTCCCTGACCCGACCGTTCGCACGCAGAGCCGCTCCGGATCGCATGCCCGTTGACCCCGCCAGAGAGCGCGGTGTATCGTCCCCCGTGCGCACAGTCAGGTTTCCGCGCCCCCATTCACGTTCGGGGGGGAGTGGGGGTGCGATTCGTATCGTACTCCCCCGCAGAGGAGGCCTGACCCATGAAGCGGCTCATGGTCCTGCTCGCCGTCGTTGCCGCGGCGGCGGTTCCGGTGGGCGCGCAATGCGTCAACTGCTGCACCATCTCCACCCCCAGCGGCCCGCTTCTCGGCTGCTGTGCATCGGTCACGGAAGGCGGACAGTTCTGCACGCTGACCGGCAGGAATCTCTGCATGACGATGTACAATTGCCAAGATCCCGTCTCTCCGCCGGGCCCCCCGACCGTGGCCAGGTACCTGACCCTCGAGATCTCCGCGTGGAAGGCCGAAGGCGCCGGCTGGAACTTCGGCAGGTTCCCGTCTGTGGTCACCGCGGAGGAGCCCGCCGCCCTGAGGACGGTGATCGCCTCGCTCGGTGGAGTGAGCGAAGATCAGGTCCTCCTGAAGGCCTTCGAATACTCGATCGCCGCCGGTTCCTGGGCTCCCGAGGGAGGGATGGTCGCCGGCGGAACCGGATACATGACCCGCGGCGACATCGATCCGCAGGGCGTCGGCCCGACGAGACTCCGGGTGTGCGAGTTCCGGCCGGAGGGGGTCCCGACCCTGCGCGCCGACCGGCAGGTCGCGGACGGCCGGACCCTGCTCGTCTCCGCGACGCTGAACGGAGACCCTGCCATCATCGCGGTCCATCTCGTCGAACTCGCCGAGGAAGAGTGGCTCGATGACGGAGAGGATCTTCAGGCATCCTTCGTGGAGACCTTCGAGGCGAAGATCGTGGACCCGGCGTACGGGATGATCGGGGCCGGCGCTGCGGGTCCCTGCGAGTAGCGAGGGCACACGGGGCCCACGAGGTGCGGTAACCTCCCGGTCCGTTCCCGGGAGGCTTTTCTCGTGGCCCTCGTCCTGGTGCTCGGAGCCGGCCTTGTCGGCGGCAGCCTCGCGCGCCGCATCGCCGGGTCGAACGGTCTCGAAGCCCTCGTCTGCGATCGCGACGCCGCCGCGCTGGCCCGCCTCGAGGGGGGCGCCGGGCTCGCGACGCGCGTCGCCGACGCACTCGACCCGGCCTCGATGGACGACCTCGTCACCGGGGTCGACGCGGCGGTCAACGCGTTGCCGGGCTTCCTCGGCCATCGCGCCCTCGCGGAACTGGTCGCGCGGGGTGTCCCGGCGGTCGACATCTCGTTCATGCCGGAAGATCCGCGCGGGCTCGACGAGGCCGCCCGCAAGGCAGGTGTCACGGTCGTCACCGACTGCGGGCTGATGCCCGGCCTGGGGGGCATGCTGGCGATGCACCTCGCCCGTCACCTCGACCGGCCGCGTTCGGCCCGCATCCTGGTCGGCGGGCTTCCGGTCGAGCGCCGGCTGCCGTTCGAGTACAAGGCGCCGTTTTCACCGGCCGACGTCATCGAGGAATACGTGCGCCCCGCCCGACTGCGGCGCGCCGGTCGCCTGGTCACGCTCCCCGCGCTGAGCGAGATCGAGTCGATCGACGTCCCCGGCCTCGGCACGCTGGAAGCGTTCGTGCCCGACGGCCTGCGGACGCTGCTCGACACCCTTCCGCTCGACGACCTGTGCGAGAAGACGCTGCGCTACCCGGGCCACGCCCGGGCGATCGACGTGCTGCGCTCGATCGGCCTGTTCGACGAGCGCCCCGTCGATCTCGGCTCCGGGCCGATCGTCCCCCGTGAACTCGCGGCCCGCCTGCTGCGCGACGCCTGGCGGCTGCGGCCGGAGGACGACGAACTGACCGTGATGCGGGTCGAGGTCGAGGGCGAAACGCGCGGCCGCTCGCGCCGGCTCGTCGCCTCGCTGCACGAGCGGCGGGACCGCAAGGGCGGCGAGTCGTCGATGGCCCGGACGACCGGCGTCCCGGCCCTGGTCGCCCTGCGGCGGCTCCTGGCTGGAAGGCTGCCCGGGCCCGGCGTGATCCCCTCCGAGCAGCTCGGCGCCGACGGCGCGCTGTTCGCCGGGATGCTCGAGGAGATGGCCTCGGAAGGGGTGCGTGTCGCGCTGACCGAGGACGCGGCGGATCAGGCCGGGTAGCTGGCCGCCGGCAGCAGGCCCGCCTGCTCGGCCAGCGCCGCGCGGCGCTCCCGCGGGATCGGCCCCTCGCCGAGCAGCTTGCGCCACGAGCGCTCGAGTCGCGCGAGCACCGCGGCGGTCTCCTTCGGCCCCAGCGGTCCCCGGCGAAGCCGGGCGCGATCGAGATCGATCAGCCGCACGTCCCATGCACCGGAACCGGCCGGCCGCGCGAGCAGGTTCCCCAGATTGAGATCGGCATGCCGCAGGCCGGCGGCATGCGCCGCCGCCAGCGCCCGCAGGGCCGCCAGCCACAGCGCCTCGGCCTCGTTTCGGCCGATCCCGTCCTCGGCGAGCCGCTCGGCCAGGCTCCGGGCCTCCGCGAGCAGCCACGAGGCTCCCCAGGCCCGCCAGCCGATCCCTGCCGGCGCCAGCCGAACGGCGATCGTCGGCAGGACCGGCAGCCCTTCGGCTTCCGCCTGCCGGCCGGCGTCGATCTCGCGCACGAAGCGCCCCGTCCCGAAGTAGCGCTCGCGATTCCAGCGCGCGAGCACGCCGCCGCGCAGATACTGCTTGACGAACAGCACGCGGCCATCGGGCAGCGTCGCCCGGCCACGCCGCCCGCGCCCCGCACCCGGAGACGCGCGTCCAGGCCGGACCAGCTCCCACGGGCGGTCGAACCCGGCGGCGAGCAGCGCCTCGCGTTCCTCCGGCACGACGAGCAGCAGCCCCGGAGAGAGTTCGACCCGCAGCAGCAGGCTCGGCCGATTCATCGCGGGCGGTCCGCCTCGCGTTCCGCGAGGGTCCTCTCCCAGAGCCGCGCATACTTGAGGAACGTGGTCATCGCCGAGAACGCGGCCAGGACCAGGCCGTGTCCTCCGTCGAGGAAGCCGCGACGCAGGAGGTACATCTTGGCGAACGTGAAACCGCCACGCAGCAGGGGCGTCACGCTGCGCGCCCGCCGGCCGCGGCGCCAGGCATCCTCGGCGCCCCAGCGGGCGTACCGGTCGACCTTCGGCCAGTACTGGTCGAAGCTGCGGAACGTCTCGTGCCGCAGGCAGTGCCGGAGCTGCGGAAGCGGCCCGGGCAGATCGATCTCCTCGTGGACCATCCGGTCGTCGTAGCGCGCGCGGTCGCGATGGACCAGCCGGATGACGCGGTCCGACTCCCATCCTCCGTGGCGCATCACCCGGCCGAGAAAGACGTTCTCCCGCCCGATCCAGTAGCCGTCCGCCAGCGGCCGGCCTCCGGTGAGCAGTCCGATGATCTCCTCCGCCAGCGGCCCGGGGACCCACTCGTCGGCGTCGAGGATCAGCACCCGCTCGAAGCGGCACTGTGCGAGTCCCCAGTTCTTCTGGCGTGCCGGGCTCTCGTACGGATGCGCGAGAACGCGGGCGCCCCGCTCGCGCGCCAGCGCGACCGTGCGGTCGGTCGATCCCGAATCGACGACGAGACGCTCCGCGGCGAAGTTCACCGAGTCGAGGCAGGTGGCGATCGTCTCCTCCTCGTCGCGCGTGGTCACCAGCACCGAGAGCGGCAGGACCGGGCTACTCACGACCCGATCCCGACCGGCGGCCCGACGGGTTGGCCAGCCAGGCGACGACGATGCTGACGATGTACAGCCCG
>JAJRXN010000213.1 GCA_024276295.1 Acidobacteriota bacterium | reverse complement strand
TCGAGGCCCGAACAGGCCGCGGCGCGGGCCGCGGCCGGGTCGTCGGACATCCGGTCGCGCCAGCGTTCGAACTGCTGGCCCGCGATCCGGTGCCGGACGCTCGGGGGATCGGGCCAGCCGATCCGCCCGGCGAGGGCCGGCCAGCGAGCGAGACTGTGCAGGACGGCCAGCGGAGCGGCCAGGATCGCCAGCACCGCGATCGCGGCCGCGAGGCGCCCGCCGCGTCCCGGCGTGCGGATCAGCGGGGACGGGGCGAGCGCTCCCGCGAGCACGGCGACGAGCATCAGGTTGGAGGGGATCTGCAGGCCGAAATCGACCAGCTCGTGCAGGGCGACCGCGCCCAGCGCGCCGAGGAGCGGCAGGCCGAGCGGATCCGCGAAGAGCTGCCAGCGGCCTCTCTTCCAGATCCGCCAGACGAACAGCATGATCGGCAGCAGGGCGAACGCGAACCCCGGGAGCCCGGTCTCGATCAGCACCTGCAGGTAGTCGTTGTGGGCGTAGTTGTACGCACCATGGATCGTCGGCGGGCGGTATCCGCCCCAGATCAGGCTGAACGTTCCGGCGCCGGTGCCGAAGACGGGGTGCTCGGCGATGATCCGCAGCGAGGTGCGGAAGACCTCGCCACGGCCGGCCGGTCCGGTCCATTCCAGGGAGACGTCCGCCAGCCGTTCGAGGACGGGCGGGACGGTCACCAGCGCCAGCGGGACGAGGACCGCGAGGGCGAGCAGCGACTCGAGGAGCCGCAGCCTTCCGCGGCGCCGGACGAACACCACGCCGGCCGCCAGCAGGACGATCACCGCGCAGCCGAGACCGGCACGGGAACGACTGGCGAGGATCGCCGCGAGCTGGGTCGTGACGGCGAGTCCGAGGGCGACGCGGATCGCCATCGCGCGTTCGCGCGACACGACGTCGGATCCCGCCGCGCGGGGCAGCAGCAGCAGGGCGAGCGTCGCGGCGAGTCCGATGTAGACGAGCTGGGCGAAGTGATTGCGGTTGATCAGCGTCCCGGTCGCGGCGTCGACGAAGGCGGTCTTCTCCTGCCACAGGACCATCGGCGTTCCCGAGGCCCACTGCCAGAGCCCGTAGACGCTCTCGGCGAAGCCGAACAGGGACAGCGTGACCGCCAGGGCCAGCAGGCGCGCCCGGTGGCCGGAGAAGAACGCGAAAGACGCGAGGAACGCGATCGCGGCCGCCGCCATGTAGAACACCGTCTGGCGCGTGAGCAGGGGGTCGAAGCTGATCGGCGCCGACGCGGGCGGCGAGGCCTCGACGAGCTGACGGTCACAGCCCTCGATCGGTCCGGCAGGCGTCGCGAGGGCGGCGGCGGCGCGCGCCGGGGCGACCGTCTCGAGGACCGGCAGCGGCAGTTCGACCAGCGACAGGGCGGCCCAGAGCGGGAGGGCCGCCAGGGCGGCGATCCACGCGGCTCGGGGCCGCCGCTCCCGCGGTGCGGTCAGCAGGACGGCGGCGCCGAGGGCGAGGACGAGCCCGACGAACAGGTGCCGGACGTCGAGCCGGGGACCACCGCCGGGAAGCGGGACCTCCGCCACGGCCCCGAACAGGATCGCCGCGGACAGGATCGTCCCGACGAGCAGGATCAGAAACGCGGTCTGCGAGCGCCTGGCCGGCGTCATCTGCCGAGGATCCCCGGCCCGGGTGGCAGGATCAACCGCGGCCGCTGCCGGCGGCCTTGCGGCGCCCGCCGCCGGCGCTGCGACGCTTGGCGTTCTCGGTGCCCGGCTGACGGTAGCCCGACCGGTAGTAGCGGTACTGGTACGGCACGTGTTCGACCTGGACCGCGTTGAGCGTCACGCCCAGCAGGTGCGGAATCCGTCCGGAGCGGAGCTTCTCCACGCCGAGCCGGCCGGCATCGCGCGTCGTGTACGCCGAGCGCAGCACGAGGATCACGCCGTCCATCTGCCGGCCGATCAGGATCGGATCGACGACCGAGAGCACCGGCGGCGAGTCGAAGATGACGTGATCGAAGTCCTCGAAGGCGGCGAGATCGGCGACCATCGTGCGGAAGCGCTCGGAGTCGAGCAGCTCCGCCGGATTGGGGGGGATCGGCCCGGCGGCGATCAGCGCCACACGTTCGATCTCCGTCGTCTGGACCAGCGACGGCAGGTCGCTCATGCCGGTCAGATACGTGCTGACCCCGCGCCCGGCCGCCGCCTTGAGCACCTGGTGGCAGCGCGGCCGGCGCAGGTCGGTGTCGACCAGCAGCACGCGCCGTCCGAGCTGGGCCAGCGTCGTGGCGAGGTTGATCGCGGTCGTCGTCTTGCCTTCGCCCGGCTGGCAGGACGTCACGGCGAGCGTTCGTGGCGGGTGTTCGGGCATTGCGAGCATCACCGCCGTGCGCAGTTCACGATACGCTTCGGCCACCGGGCTCAGCGGCGAATGGGCGCTGATCAGGCTTGGGTCCTCCGCCGTCGCCGGTTCGCTGCGGCGGTCTCCGCCGCGGCCGCGGCGCGTCGCCGGTTCCTGAACCGGGATCATGCCGAGCACCGGGAGCTGCAGCACGTCGCGCACGTCGTCCGGCGCCTTGATCGTGTTGTCGACGTACTCCATCACGAACGCCGCGCCGACACCGAGGAACAGGCCGAACAGGAATCCGAGCGCCACGTTGACCTTCTTCTTCGGCTTGAAGATCGATCGTGGCGGGATCGCCTTTTCGATCATGCGGATGTTCTGCGCGCGGTCCTCGGCCAGGCTGGCCGAGAGCTTCATCTGGTTCATCCGGTCCAGCAGTTCCCGGAGCGTGGCCTGCTTGCGGTCGATCTCCGCCTTGCGTGCCTCGTACTCGACGAACGCCTGCTGCAGCGTGCTGACGCGCTGCTCGGTCTGCTCGTAGAGCCGGCGCAGACCGTCTGCGCGGCGCTTGGCCTGCTCCCAGGCGATCTCGGCCGCTTCGCGCGTCTGGCGCGCGATGCGCTCGGTCTCGCTCGCGAGCCGGGCCCGGGCCGCCGCGAGTTCCGTCGCCACCTGCTGGCAGTCCGGGTGCCGTTCGCCGAGCAGGACGCGCTTGTTGGCGTAGTCGCGTTCGAGGCGCGCCACCTCGCTCGAGAGCTGGGCGATCGTCGGGTGCTGACGCACCTCCTCGATCGAGTCGGGCGAGGCGTTGAGCAGAACCTGGTAGCGTGCCAGCTTGTCCTCGAGGTCCGCATCGGCCTCGATGCGCCGGTTGCGCAGATCCTGCAGATCCTGCAGCGAGACCTCGTTGGCGTCACCGGTGACGATCTTGTGGCGCACCGCGTAGTCGTGCAGTTCGAGTCGGCGCGTGTTGATGTCTTCCTTGAGCCGCCGCACCTGGTCGACCAGGAAGCTCTCCGACTGCTCGGCGATCTCTAGCTTCTCCGCCAGCGAGAAGCGGATGTAGGCGTCGGCCAGCGCGTTGGCGACCCGCGCGGCGAACACGCGGTCGGGGTGCACGAACGAGATCGAGACCAGGTGGCTGTCACGGATCGGGTCGATCGACAGGCCGCCGCGGAGCGCCTTGATGTACGGCGCGTAGGGATCGTCCTGCTCGATCGGCACCTGCGTGCGCGAGAGGGTGCGGATCACCTTCGAGCGCAGCTCGCGGATCGCCGAGAAGAAGCGGTTCTCCCGCGAGGCGTCGTTCTGCCCCGGCAGGCCGGCGTTCATCAGGTCGAGCAGGTCGACGGCGCGACGCAGGACCTCGTCGGACTGCATGATCTGGTACTGCGTGTTGTACCAGTTCTGGTAGTCGAGCCAGCTCGGCTCGGCCGAGGTCAGGGTCTCGCGCAGGACCCGGACGCCGGTCCGCTCGATCGCCAGCGTGCAGGTGGCGCGGTAGACCGGCGTGGCCAGCAGGCTGGAGACCAGCGCGGCGACCGTCGCCACGAGCACGCACGTGAGAATCAGCCAACGACGGCGGGCGACGATCTGCCAGTAGTCGCGGACGTTGAACTCCCGCTGTTCTCTTGTTTCGCTCATCGACGCTGCTCCGGCGCTGGCAGGCGGCCGGCGGCTGCCGGCGACACCTTCCAGACTCAGAAGAACGACTCCGGAACGACCACGATGTCGTTCGGCTCGAGCACCATGTCGTCCGCCCGCCCCCGCTTGATCCGCTTGAGATTTACCTCGAACACCCGCCGGGTGCCATCGGGATAGCGCCGGATCACCTGGACGTCGCGCTCGTTGGCCCGGTCGGTCGCGCCGCCGGCGGCGGTCACCGCCTGGAGCACGGTAACCTCCTCGTCGGCCAGGAAGTCGATCGCCCCGGGCTGGGCCACCGCGCCGTTGACGTAGATCCGGATCATCCGCCGGTAGGGGACCATCACGATGTCGCCCGGCATCAGCACCATGTTCTCGCGGGGATCGCCGGAGTAGACCAGCGCCTCGGCGTCGACCTCGATCCGGACGTCGCGGCCCTCGGCGTTCCTCCGGACGACGAAGATCCGCGTGCCGGCCCGATCGTTGAGCCCCCCGGCCTCGCCGATCATGTCGAGCAGCGTGCGCTGGCCGAGCATCTCGTAGATCCCGGGCTTCGAGACGGCGCCGATCACGCTGACGCGACGGCTGACGTACTCCTTGATGACGACCGTCACCTGCGGG
>JAJRXN010000212.1 GCA_024276295.1 Acidobacteriota bacterium | reverse complement strand
GAAGATCCTGCGCGAGCGGTACGGCGCGACGTCGCAGCGGGCGATGAAGCTGCGGATGATCGCCGGCGGTGGTGGCGGCGGGCTGACGATCCAGCAGCCGGCGAACAACATCGTGCGTGGGGCCTACTACGCGCTGGCCAGCGCCTTGGCCGGAACGCAGACGATGGCACTCTGTTCGTACGACGAGGCGTACACGATTCCGAGCGAGCGGGCCGCACTGCTGTCGCTGCGCACGATGCAGATCCTGATGCACGAGACCGGGGTCTGCGACACGGTCGATCCGCTGGCCGGGTCGTACTTCGTCGAGACGATGACCAACCGGATGGAAGCGCTGATCGTCGAGCTGATGGGCGAGCTGGCGGCAGGCGGCGGCATCGTCGCCGCGGTGGCGGACGGCCGGGTCCAGGCGGAGGTCAATCGTCAGGCCTACGAGCGGGAGCGCAAGCTGCGTTCGGGAGAGATCCGCAAGGTCGGCGTCAACTGCTACACGCAGGAAGAAGACGAGCCGGAGGTCGCCTTCCACCCGTTCCGCGAGGAGGAAGCCGCCGAGCAGGTGCGCCGCCTGCAGCGGGTGCGCGCGGAGCGTGACGCGACCGCCGTCGACCGGGCGCTCGACAGGCTGCGGTCGGCGGCCCGCGCCGGCGAGAACGTGATGCCGGCGGCGATCGACGCGGTGTCGGCCTACGCGACCGTCGGCGAGGTGTGTGGCGCCTTGGTCGACGTCTTCGGCAGGTACGAGGAGCCGATCCGTTTCTGACGTGCCGCCCGCCGCGATGGCGCAGGAGGAGTCGTGACCGTTCCGGGGCAGCAGGCGATGTCGACGCGGCCGCTCGTGCTCAGCCTCGAGCAGGCGCTGTCGATGCCGTACGCCACGCTGCGGTTCGCGCAGCTCGGCTGGCGCGTGATCCGGATCGAGCCGGCGCCCCGGCCGGGGCGCCGGACGAACGGAGATCCGAACCGCTACATCGGGCGTCCGGTCGCCGGAGAGGACCGTCACTCGTACTTCGTGGCGCCGAACGCCGGCAAGCAGGCGATCGCGATCGATCTCAAGCAGGCCGAGGGGCGCGCCCTGCTGCGGCGGCTGATCGGGGAGCTTCGGGTCGACGTCTTCTGCACCAACACGATGCCGGCGCGTCATCGTCCGCTCGGCATCGATCCGGACACGCTGCGCGCGGCGCGCGAGGAGCTGGTGTGGTGCAGCATCTCGGCGCTGGGGCTCGATCACCCCGACGTGCCGGGCTACGATCCGATGATCCAGGCGCTCTGCGGCTACATGGACATCACGGGCGCTCCCGACGGGCCGCCGATGCAGTGCGGCCCGCCGCTGATCGACCTCAAGGCGGGTGACGAGGTCTTCGCCCAGGTGCTGCTCGCGCTGCTCGAGCGCGCGCAGACCGGCCGCGGCAAGGTGATCGACGTCTCGATGGGGCGGGTCGCGGCAAGCTGGCTCCAGACGTTCCTGCCGATGCTCGACATGGGCAGTCCTCCGGCCGAACTCCGGCGCTCGGGGAACCGGCACCGGCAGTTCATCCCGGTCGACGCCTACCCGGTGCGCGACGGTTTCATCTACATCGCCATCGGCAGCGACGCCCAGTGGCGACGCCTGGTCGCCACCACGATGTTCCGTGCGCTGGACCGGGAGTCGCTGGCGACGAACGAAGGGCGGCGCGCCGCCGGCGAGGAACTGCACGTCGAGATCGCGAGGATCACGCGGCGGGCCGCGCGCGCCGAGGTCGCCGGAGTGCTCGAGCAGGCCGGCGTTCCCCACGCGCCGATCACCCCGATCGAGGAGGTGATGGACCTGCCGTTCGTCGAGCGCGCCCTGCTGCGGACCCGGGCTCCCGACGGGCGGGAGATCCGGCTGCCGCCGGCGGCCGTCGACACCCCGTTTCTCGAGCAGACCGGAGCGAGGCTCGACTTCGCTCCCGCGTACGGAGAGCACACCACGGCGGTGCTCTCCGAGGCGGGGCTGGACGGGGACGAGATCGCCGCGATGCGCGCGCGCGGCGTGATCGCGTAGGGTGAGGCGGATGCGGCGAGGGGCGCGATGAAACTGTCCGGCTACTTCCGACCGACGAGCCTCGACGAGGCGTTCCGGCTCGTGCGGGAGCACCCCGGGGCACGCTGGATCGCCGGCGGAACCGATCTGTTCGGCAGGCACCGGCCGACGGTCCCGGGCGGGGACCCGGCGGTGCTGATCTCGCTGCGGCGGATTCCCGAGCTGCGCGGGATCGACGGCGACGACGTGATCCGGGTCGGTGCGGCCACGCCGCTGGCGGATCTGGCCGCAAGCCCGGTCGTGCGCGGGGCGTTCCCGGCGCTGGCCGCGGCGGCGCGGGCGATCGGCAGTCCGCAGATCCGCTCGGTCGGCACGGTCGGCGGGAACATCTCCAACGCGTCGCCCTGCGCCGACCTCGCGCCGCCGCTGCTGGCGGCGGGGGCCCGAGTCGAGATCCGCGCCCCGGGGGGCGGGCGCGTCGTGGCCCTCGAGGAGTTCTTCGTCGGGCCGAAGCAGACCTGCCTGCAACCGGGGGAGGTCATCACTGCAGTGCTGATCGACCGGCCCGATGCCGTGAGTCGCGAGGTCTTCCTGCGGCGCGGCCGGGTGCGCATGGATCTCGCGCAGGTCAGCCTGGCGGTCCGCCTGGAGCTGCGCGGCGGGCGGTGCCGTGCGGTGCGCATCGCCGCCGGCGCCGTCGCGCCGACGCCGCGGCGGCTGGTCGAGACGGAGAGACTGCTCGAAGGGGGCGCGCCCGACGGAGCGCGCGTCGCGGCGGCGGCGGAGCAGGCCCGGTGCGAGATCGCACCGATCTCGGACCTCCGGGCGAGCGCGGAGTACCGCCGGCGGTTGACCGGTGTCTTCCTGGCCCGCGCGATCGAGCGCCTGACGACGGAGGATCGCCGATGAGAGTCGCGATCCGGTTCCGGATCAACGGCCACGAGGCCGATGCGGAGGTTCGCCCCGGCGAGCGGCTGATCGACCTGCTGCGCGGCGGGCTGGGCCTGACCGGCACCAAGGAG
>JAJRXN010000211.1 GCA_024276295.1 Acidobacteriota bacterium | reverse complement strand
TGGCGTAGGTCAGCCCGTTCTGGTGCGTCCGCGTGTTGGGATCCACGACGTCCGGCTCGGGGACGGTCCCTCCCGGACCGGAGGTCCGGGACCCCGGCTCGAGCCCCTCGATCGTTCCCGTCGCCTGTCCGCCCGACACGGGCCCTCCGGCACCCGGGCCGGCGCCGCGCGTCACCGCATCGGCGAGTTCGAGCGCGCCACGCGCCGCCGGCGCCAGCGGGCGCACCGCGAACGGAAAGACCCCCTCGCCGCGGGCGATCGCCTCGAGCCGCTGCCGCGCTACGGGCCGGCCGGCGAGCGCCAGGCCAACGAGTGCCTGCTCGAGCAGGTCGGTCAGCGCGCGGTCCGCATCGGGGAACATCCGCGCCGCCCCGCGCAGCACGCCGCCGCGCTCGGCGGGTTCGGTCATGCGCAGCAGCGCGGCGAGCGCGCCGCTCTCGCCGTGGCTCGCCAGCGAACCGAGCGCGACCGGCGCGAGCAGCAGCGCCCGCTCGTCCTCGGGCCGGTCCGGGCCGGCCGCCGGGCTGGCGAGGTAGGCGAGCAGGGCATCACGCGACCGCGCCCCGCCGAGGTGGTGGAGGAAGCCGACCACGTTGTCCCGCCGCGGCCAGGCCGGGTCGGCCAGCAGCTCGAGCAGTTCGTCGACGCCCGCGGGCCCGACCTCGCGTGCCGCGATCTCGGCCGTGATCCCGTGGATCCAGGTGTCCAGCAGGCGCTCGCGCACGCCCGGCGGATCCGCCGCGGCGGCACCGGCCGCAAGCACGACGACGAGGAGCATCATCGGGACACGGCGGCCCCGTCCAGTCTTCCGGGAGTCGAACAGCATGATCGGACGTCCTCCGCCGCCAGCCCGTTCCGGCGACCTGCAGCCGCTGGCCGCCAGCCCCGACAGGGCTTTACCGCGGCCGGGCCGGACCGTCAACCCGGCCTCGGCTACGGCTGGGCCGGCCCTTCGGGCGGAGGAGGGGGCGACGGCGGTCCTTCGGGAGCCGGCGGCGGCGGTGGCGCGGGAGGCGCCGGCGCCGTGGCGCGGGGAACCGTCGGGGCGTCCTCGCGGCCGGTCCAGCCCCGGTAGAGCAGGACCAGCGCCAGGCCGAGCCAGGCCGTCGCGAACGGAATCGTGACCACGACCCCCACGCACAGCAGCAACATGCCGAGGACCGCTGCCACCAGGTAGATCAACCCTGCCAGCACGGTGAACGCGACGGCCTGGCCGATGTGGGCCATCGACAGCCTGGCCGCGGAGAGGAACGCCTCCCAGCCGGACTCCTCGTGGTCCCAGACCGCCAGCGGAACGAACAGGAACAGCGCTCCGAGGACGATGTAGAGGATCGCTCCCAGCAGCCCGGCGATCCCCCAGCTCCCGGGGAAGAGCATCCACTTCCCCGGACCGTACATCGCCTCCTGCAGCATCGTCGTTCCGAATGCGAGAAACCCGACGACGAGCATCGACAGCACGCTGCCGGCGAGCCAGACCCCGTAGACCGGCAGCATCGCGACCAGCGACTGGACGAGCCGCTCGCGGTAGCCGGAGAACAGGTCGTTGAAGTCGAGCGGCTCGCCGTCGACCTCCCGGGTCAGCGCGGCGAAGTACCCGGCGAGGAACTGCGGCTTGACGAGCGCCAGCGCCAGCAGCGAGATCAGCATCCCGACACAGGGAATCGCTCCGCCGACGAAGAACGTGATCGTGATCACCGCCACCGGAATCAGCGTCAGCAGCCAGAGCTGAAGAAAGTCGCCCAAGGTCAGCCGCCAGGCGACCGAGAGCGCCTCCAGGACATCCGACGTGCTCTTCGTTCCTGCCTGTCCGCCGTTCATTGCCCGTACTCCCTGGCGCCGGCCGCCCGATACCGGGATCCTCGCCCCGGACTACGATACGCGACCGGGACCGGTTCCCGGCGCGCACCGGCGTCCGCCTACGGGATCGCCTTCCGGATCGCCTCGACCTTCCCGGCGGCGAGCAGGCCCGCGGCCGGCAGACGGCCGAGGATCTCGCGCCAGCGCGGCTCGGCCGCGAAGACCTTCCGGAAGATCGGCAGCGCCTCTTCGAGCCGGCCGGTGTCGGCCAGCGTCACCGCCTGCCAGAACGGGATCTCGACGATCTCCGGGGCGCGCGCCGCGGCCGCCGCGTACAGATCGAGGGCCCGCGCCGCATCGCCGGACGCGAGTGCGTCGTCTCCCGCGTTCATCGACTCGTACGCGCGGTGCAGGCGCAGCAGCCGGGCGAGTTCCTCGAGCGGTCGCGGGCTGTCGTCGACGCGCAGGTCGACGAGCCGGTCGCGCCACGGTTCGCCGGTCGTCTCGGCGCGCACGACGATCAGCGCCGCACTCTGCCGGCCGCGCACGTCGCCTCCCGCCGCCTCGGCCGCCTGCAGCGCGGCGAGCAGCCGCTCGGCCAGCGGCTGGCCTTCGCTCGCGCGGAACGCCTCGGCCATCGCCGGCCAGACCCGATCGTTGGCCATCAGGTTGGCCTGGACCGAAAAGCCGTCCCCTTCGATGTGCCCCGCCGCGGCGATGCAGCGCTCTCCGGTCCAGGCGGCCACGCGGCCCTCGGCATCGATCATCGCCACCTGGCGCACGTCACGCCCCTCGTCGGCGGCGACGAGCTTTTCGAGCGCCCGCGGCGCCGGCACGCCGCCGCGCATGAGCTGCAGGCCGCGCGGTCCGTACTTCGGCTCGACGAACGACTGCGTGGCGACCGCCCCGACGCCCGCCTCGGCCCACGGAACGATCGTGCCGACCTGGAACCAGTGGCTCTGCACGGCGACGCCGAGTTCCCCGGTGGCGGCATCGCGGGCGACGATCGAGTAGGTGTGCACCGGCCGCGGCGGACGCGGCCGTTCCCCCTCGCGGGACACGCCGGCGGCCGGCAGCGGAGTCGTCGTGACGACGGCCATCAGCAGGATCATCAGGGCGCGCATCGCCTGCTCCTCCCGGGGGCGGCACGGACGGAAGGGCGCCACGTGCCCGGCGCACGCGGCGCTCGAGCAGGGAGAGAACGACCTCGCGACGGGAGGGTCACTCCTCCTCGGCCGTTCCGACGAGCGCGTTCGCGCGTCGCGCCCACTCGAAGTCGCGTGCGCTGATGCCCCCGGCGTCGTGCGTCGAGAGTTCGATCATCACGCGGTCGTAGACATTGCACCACTCGGGGTGGTGGTCCATCTTCTCGGATACGAGCGCCATCGCGCTCATGAACGAACACGCCTCCACGAACGTCGGAAAGCGGAACTCGCGGCACAGCTTGCCGTCCTGGAGTTCCCACCCGGGGATGCCGGGAAGTCGCTTGGCGACCTCGGCCTCGGACAGTTTCCTCGGACGCGCCATCTTGCGGTCTCCCATCGGTCCCGCCTCCGGCCGCCGTTCCGGGGTCGCGGCGGGACCTTCCGGCGCGATGATAAGCTGACCGCAGCGTCGGCGGCGGCTTCCGGCGCCAGGAAATCCCGGATGGTGACCTCCCGCGCGCTGCGCCGGCTGCTGGTGTTCGTCCTGCTGCTCGCCGTGCTGGTCGCCGGCGTGGGGGCCGCGGGAGCTTTGTGGCTTCGCGGACGCTGGCAGGCGAGCCTGCCGCTGCTCGAGGGCCGGATCGCCGTCTCCGGGCCCGGCGCCCCGGTACGGATCGAACGCGACGCGCGGGGACGGGCCACGATCCGCGCCCGCTCGCGCGAGGACCTCGCCTTCGGTCTCGGCTTCCTCCACGGCCAGGAGCGCTTCTTCCAGATGGACCTGTCGCGGCGCAGGGCGGCCGGCGAACTGGCGGCGCTGGTCGGACCGGCGCTTGTGGCCAGCGACCGGGCTGCGCGCCGGCACCGGTTCCGCGAGCACGCCCGGGCGGCGCTCGGGACGATCGCCGCCCCCGAACGGCGGCTGCTCGAAGCGTACGCCGCCGGCGTCAACGCCGGGCTCGGCGCCCTCGGCGCACCGCCGCCGGCGTACGTCGTCCTGCGCGCGGATCCCGAAGCGTGGCGTCCGGAGGACTCGCTGCTCGTCATGGACGCGATGTCCCTGCTCCTGCAGGACGACCGCTGCTCGTTCGACCTCGTCCGCGCGGCGTTCGACGACCTGCTCGGCCCGGAGATCACCGCGCTGTTCGCCCCGGCGGGGACGCCCTGGGACGCCCCGATCGAGGGATCGCCGCGCCCGGCGCCCGCGATCCCGGGCCCCGAGGTCCTCGACTTCCGCGAGGACCCGCCGGCCGCGACGGAGGACGACCCCGACGTGGCGCCCGAGGCGCCGGCGCACGGGAGCAATGCCTTCGCCGTCGCCGGCTGGAGAACCGCGGGGGGGGCCGCCCTGTTGGCCAACGACATGCACCTGCCGCTCGACGTGCCGGCGACCTGGTTCTACGCGTCACTCGTGCTCGAAGGCGGCGACGGAGGCGCCACGCGCCGGCTGGCCGGCGTGACGCTGCCCGGCGTCCCGGCGGTCGTCGCGGGAAGCAACGGCGACATCGCCTGGGGTCTGACGAACTCCTACGTCGACACCTGCGACGTCGTGCTGATCGAGCCGGATCCCGAGGCCCCGAGGCGGCGCTATCTGACCCCGGACGGCCCGCGGCCGTTCGAGACCCGGCACGAGACGATCGAGGTCGCCGGGAACGCGCCGGTCGAACTGGAATGGACCGAGACGATCTGGGGCCCGGTCGCCGGCCGCGACCATGCCGGGCGGCCGTACGCGGTGCTGTGGGTCGCCGACCTGCCGGGGGCGGGGATTCCGGTGTTCGGCGACCTCGTCGAGGCGCGCACGATCGAGGACGCGATCGCCTTCGCGCACCGCACGACGATCCCCGCACAGAACCTTCAGGTGGCTGCACGCGACGGCCGGATCGCATGGACGATCGCGGGCGCGGTCCCGTGGCGGATCGGGTTCGACGGAACGCGCCCGGTCTCGATGGCCGACGGCACGAAGCGCTGGAACGGCCTCCTGCCGGGCGACGAGATCCCGGCCATCGTCGATCCACCCGGCGGCGTGATCGTCACCGCCAACGCGCGGGTCGTCGACGGCGACGCGCTGGCCCGGCTCGGCGACGGCGGCTACGCGCTCGGCGCGCGCGCGCGACAGATCCGCGACGGGCTGCTCGCGCGCGACGACGTTCTCGACCCGGACGACCTGCTCGCCGTGCAGCTCGACGATCGCGCGCTGTTCCTCCGGCGCTGGCAGGAACTCCTGCTCGACCTGCTCGGCCGGCACGCCGGAGACGACCCGCTGCGGCAGGAGATGCAGCGGCTCGTCGGGACCTGGGGCGCACGGGCCGCGACCGACTCGGCGGGGTACCGGATCGTCCGCGCGTTCCGCGACGAGGTCCATCGCCGGGTGCTCGCTCCGTTCGTCGCCCGCGCCGAAGAGGCGGGCGCCTCGGTCTCGACCCGCACGCTGCTTCAGCGGGAAGCCGGCGTGTGGCTGCTCGTCTCGGCCCGGCCGCCCCACCTGCTCGACCCGCGGTATGCGGACTGGGACGAGCTGCTGCTCGCCGCGGCCGATCACGTCGCCTCGGAGCTGGCCGCGCGGGGCCGGCCGCTGGCGGAGCGCACGTGGGGCGAGCGGAACACCTGCCGCCCGCGCCATCCGCTGAGCTGGGCGCTGCCCGGATTCCTCGGCGAGCTGTTCGACATGCCGCCGCGGCAGCTTCCCGGCGACGCGTTCATGCCGCGCGTCCAGGGTCCGACGTTCGGCGCCTCGGAGCGGCTGGTCGTCGCGCCCGGCGCCGAGGACGAGGGGATCTTCCACATGCCCTGCGGGCAGAGCGGGCACCTGCTCTCGCCGTTCTACCGCTCCGAGCACGACGACTGGGCCGCCGGGACCCGGGTGCCGTTCCTTCCCGGCCCGACGGCGTACCGGCTGGTGCTCGAGCCGGGCGCCGGAGACGCGGGGCGATGATGCGGCGGCCGGTTCCGTTCTCGTCGACCGAGGTCGTGCTCGACAACGGACTGCGGGTCGTCGTCGTGCCGACGGCGGCCCGCGGGCTCGTCTCGCTGTGGACGATCGTCCGGGTCGGCTCGCGCGACGAGGCGATCGAGGGACGCTCCGGCTTCGCGCACTTCTTCGAGCACATGATGTTCCGCGGCTCGGAGCGTTTCCCGGCCGCGGAGTACAACCGCCGCATGATGCTGCTCGGCGCGGACGTCAACGCGTTCACGGACACCGACCTGACCGCGTACTACGTCACGCTGCTGCCCCGCGACCTCGAACGGGCCCTCGAACTCGAGGCGGACCGGTTCATGCACCTGTCGTACGACGAGCAGGCGTTCCGCGACGAGGCGGGCGCGGTGCTCGGCGAGTACCTCAAGGGGCTCTCCGACCCGTGGTTCACGCTCGAAGAGCGCCTGCTCGGAACGGCGTTCCGCGTCCACCCCTACGGCCACGCCGTGATCGGCCGCCGGCAGGACATCGAGGCGATGCCCTCGCTCTACGAAGCGTCGCTCGACTTCTACCGGCGCTACTACCGGCCGGACAACACCGTGCTGCTGGTCAGCGGCGACGTCGACCGGACGCGCAGCCTCGAGGCCGTCCGGCGCCACTTCGGTGTCTGGCAACCGGGAGCCGCCCCGTACGACGTGCCCGCCGAACCGGAGCAGGACGCGCCCCGCCGGGTCTCGACGCGCTTTTCCGGCCGCTCGCTGCCGCTGCTCTGGATCGGCTGCCGGATGCCCGCGTTCGGGGAGCACGAGGACGTCGCCGGCGCTCTCGTCCTCGCGGAGGCCGGCTTTGGCAGCACCTCCCCGCTCTACCGGCGGCTGGTCCTCGACGAGCGGCGAGCGATCACGCTCTCGGCGCACGCCGACCTCGCGCGCGACCCACGGCTGTTCCACGTTCATGCCAGCGTTCGCCGCCCCGCCGACGTCGACGCGGTCGTCGAGGCGATCGAGCGGACGTTCGACGCGCTGGCCGAGGACGTCATCGACGACGAGCGGCTCGCCGGCACGCGCAGCCACATGCTGGCCGGCCTGCGCCTGCGGCTCGACACGCCGACGCGGTTCGGCATGACGCTCGCCCCGCTGCTGGCGCTCGCCGGCGGACTCGAGCCGGTCAACGACTTCTGGGAGCAGGCGCTCCGGCTGCCGGCGGAGCGCGTGCGCCAGGCGGCGCGGAGGATCTTCGACCCGGCGCGGCGCACGGTGGCGCTGCTCGAGGGCGAGTCGTGATCACCGGCGGACCGCTGCTGCTGCCGATCCCCGACGAACCGACCGTCGCCATCGAGGTGCGGTTCCGGGTCGGATCGTCGGAGGATCCGGCCGGAAGGGAGGGGCTGGCGCGGATCGTCGCCCGGATGATCGGCGCGGGCGGCTCGAAGCGCCGGAGCTACGTCGAACTGCTCGATGCCTGGTATCCGACCGGCGCGGTTCCCGTCGTCGCGGTGGACCGCGAGTGGACCTGCTTTCGCGTGCGCGTTCCGCGCGAGCACGCCGGGACGGCGGCCGACCTGCTCGCGGAGATGCTGGTCTCGCCCGGCTTCCGCGAGGAGGACCTCGCACGGCACCGCACCGCCGCACTGGCGGCGATCCGGCACCGGCTGCGCTGGGCCGACGACGAGGAACTCGGCAAGGCGGCCCTGTGGTCGCTGGCGTTCGCCGGCACCGGTTACCGGCATCCGCCGACGGGAACCGTCGCGGGACTCGAGGCGATCACCCGCCGGGACCTGCTCGACTTCCACGAGCGCTGGTACCGCTTCCGCGCCGTGAGCTGGGGCCTTGCGGGTTCGGTGCCGCCGGGGCTCGTCTCCCGGATCGAACGGGCCCTGTCCGACCTGCCGGCAGGTCCGGCGCTGGTCCTCTCGCCCGCGCCGGGACCAGCGCTCTCCGAAGGGGTGACCGCGATCCTCGTCGCCAAGCCGGAAGCCGATGCCTCGATCAGCATCGGCCGTCCGCTCGGGCTGCGACGCGGAGAGACTCCGTTCTACGGGGCCGCGCTGGCGACATCCTGGCTCGGCGAGCATCGCAGTTCCGTCGGCCGGCTGTTCGAGGTGCTGCGGGAACGCCGCGGCCTGAACTATGGCGACTACGCCTACCTCGAGGCGTTTCCCGGGGCCGGTGCGAACCAGTTCCCGCCGCCGGGCGTGATCCGCCGCTCCCAGTTGTTCGAGGTCTGGATCCGCACGCTGGCCAACCCCTGCGCCCTGTTCGCGATCCGCGCCGCGCTGGCCGAGATCGACCGGCTGGTCGAACGCGGCATTCCCGGGCGGGACCTCGAGACGATCCGCGCATTCAACGAGCGCTACCGCCATCACCACGAGGCGTCGGCGATGGACCGCCTCGGCCATGCGCTCGACGACCTGGCCTTCGGCCTGCGCACCGAAGGCCATCTCGCCCGGCTGCGACGCCTGGCGCGCGAACTGCCGGCCGACGAGATCACCGAAGGCGCCCGCCGGGCGATGCGGCCCGACCGGCTGGGGATCGCGATCGTCACCGGCACTCCGGAGCGCCTTGCGTCGGCCCTGGCGCGGGGCGAGGCCGAGGCTCCGGCGTACCGCACGCCGAAGCCGCCGGAGGTCCTCGAGGCCGACCGGCGCTACCTCGAACGTCCGCTCGTCGTCGCGGAGGAGCGGATCTCGATCGTGCCCGTCGAGGAGGTCTTCGAGCGATGAACGCACGGAAGACGCGGCGTGCCGTCCTGGTGACCGGCGGGACGGGCGGCATCGGCGGCGCGGTGGCCGGCGAACTGCGCCGGCGCGGCGCGCGCTGCTGGACCGGTTCGCGACGCCTGACCGACGATCCGGACGCCCGCACCCTCCGGCTCGACGTGCGCGACGAGCGCTCGATCGCGACGGCGATCGACGCGATCACGGCGCGCGATGGCCGCCTCGACGACGCGGTGCTGGCCCACGGGGGCGGCCGGTTCGCGGACGTCGCCGCCCTCGATCCGGTCGCGATCCGGGACGACCTCGACGAGCACGTCGTCGGAACGCTGCGACTGCTGCGCCGCCTGCGCGGCGCGCTGGGGCGCGACGGCTCGATCGTGATCGTCGGTTCGATCGCCGCGACGCGGGCCTTTCCCGGCTGCGGTTCGTACGGCGCCGCCAAGGCCGCGCAGCGGATGCTCGCCCTGGTCGCCGCCGAGGAGTTCCGCGCCGACGGGATCCGGGTGACGCTGGTCCATCCCGGAGCGGTCGACACGCCGCTGTGGGACGGGCGCGAGGAGTCGTTCGATCGCGCCCGCATGATGCCCGCCGCGGCGCTCGCGCCGCTGATCGCCGATCTGCTCGAGACGCCGCCCGGGGCCCACGTCACGGAAGTGACGGTGATGCCGCGCGGAGGCGTGCTGTGAACCGGCCCCGGAGCGTGGCGCTGGTGACCGGCAGCCGGGGCGGCATCGGGCGCGCGATCGTCCGGCGGCTCGCCGACGACGGCTTCGCCGTCGCCGGCCTCGACATCGCCCCGCCCGACGAAGGCGACGCCGCCGGGCCGTCGCTCGCGCTGCAGGGGGACGTCGCAGATCCGGAGGCGACCGGGCGGCTCGTCGACGAGACCGAGGCGCGGCTCGGGCCGATCGACGTGCTGGTCAACTGCGCCGGCGTCGGCGGGCCGTTTCATCGCATCGACGAGGTGGCGCCGGCCGAGTGG
>JAJRXN010000210.1 GCA_024276295.1 Acidobacteriota bacterium | reverse complement strand
GCCAGGCTGCGCCGCCGGAACTCCTCGGCCAGCCGGCGGAAACCCGCGACCTCCCGGTCTTCCTGCGCGAACAGCCGCACTTGCTGGATTCCGGACAGGTTCTCCTGGGCCCGCGCCGACAGCTCGGCGAGCTGCTCCTGTACCGCCCGCGAGCGCCAGAACACCCGCGCGCTGATCCACTTGACCGCCAGCAGAAGAGCGGGGAACAGCGCGAGGGCCCAGAGCGTCAGCACCGGGTCGAGCCGGAACAACAGGGTCGTCACCATCGCATACGCGACGACGGTGTTGACGAGGTTCATCGCCCCCGGGCCGAACAGCGAGCGCAGGAGCTGGAGATCGTTGATCCCGCGCGACATCAGGTCGCCGGTGCGGTGCCGGTCGTAGAACGGACCGTCCAGGCGCAGCAGGTGGTCGAAGAACCGCCGCCGGACGTCGCAGACCACGCGGCGGCTGGCGCCGAGCACGGCGAGCCGGGAGCCGGTCCGGGTGACCGCCTGCACGGCGGCCAGACCGGCGATCGCCAGCGCGAACAGCGTCAGGCGTTCGAGGGAGACGCCGGCCTGCAGGCCGTCGATCGCGTCGCGGAGCAGCCACGGGATCGAGACCGCGAGGGCGTTGGTCAGGAGCAGCAGCACGCCTCCGACCGCATAGCGGCCAGCGTAGGGTCGGGCGTAGCCGAGCAGGCGGCGGATCATCGGCAGGAGGGCTCCCGGTGGACGGCCAGTCTTCCCGCCGGGGGCGGTTCCGACAAATCGGGGGGAGGGAAGCCCCGGAGCGGCGGGCCTGCTAGTCTTTCCTCGCGCTCCGGAACGGCCCGGGATCGCCCACCGGTCGCCGAAGGCCGGGTCCGGACGAGGGAGGCTCGGTGAGAGTTCGAACGATGATTGCCAAGGGAGCGCTGGTAGCCCTGATCGGGACCGTCGTCTCCGTCGGGATCGCCTGCCGGCAGAACGCGCGCGTCGTGGAATCGACCGCCGAGGGCGCGCCGGTCGCCCAGCAGGTCGCGGCCGGCCAGGGGCAGCTCCCGGAAGGACACCCGCCGCTCGAAGGCGGCCAGGGAACCCTGCCGCCGCCGCCCGCAGGAGCCGGCAGCGGCGACGGCGCGCTGGTCTGGGACGTTCCCGAGGCGTGGACCGTCGAGACGCCGTCGAGTTCGATGCGCCGCGCCCAGTACCGCATCTCCGGCCCCGGCGGGGACGGCGAGTGCGTCGTCTTCTACTTCGGGCCCGGCCAGGGCGGCGATGCCAAGTCCAACGCCGAGCGGTGGGCGCGGCAGTTCGCCCAGCCCGACGGGCGCGATTCGGTCGAGGTGATGAAGACCCGCGTGTTCGAGGTCGGGGACATCGCCGTCACCGAGGTCGAGGTTACCGGCATCTACGGCGCCGGCGCGATGATGGGCAGCCCGTCGGCCGGCCGGCGGGACGACTACATGCTGCTCGGCGCGATCGCCGCGGGGCCCGACGCGAACTGGTTCTTCAAGTTCATCGGCCCGAAGGCGACCGTCGAAGCGAACCGCGAGGCGTTCGAGACGATGCTGCGCTCACTGCGCAGGGGCGGTTCGAAGGCCTGACGCGCCGGCCCCGGATTCCTGCGGACGAGAGATGCCGCAGCGCGTCGTGGATCCGTCGCGCGTTTCTTGTTGGCATTCCCGCTGCACGGAGACGGAGCAGGTGGGGGAGCGGCGAGACGGGATCGTACGCCCCCCCCCCCGACCCCACCTCGGGAGGGAGCATGAACGCGTCGACTCTGGGGGGGATTCTCAAGGAACGGCGACTCGCACTCGGGCTCAGTCTCGAGCAGGCGAGGCGCGCCGCGGCGACGCATGGCGCCGAGATCTCGTCCTCGCAGCTGCACCGCATCGAGAACGATCTGGCGATTCCCCGCGTGGACCATACTCGCCGCACTCGCACGCCTCTACGGTGTGCCGGGTGCGCTGCTCTTCGACCTCGCCGAGATCTCGGGCCCGATGCGAGTGAGGTTTCGCGCGGACGGGCGCGGTGCGGCAGAGCTGTTCGACGAGGGCAGGACCCTCGTCGAACAGGGGAAGTACCCGCGGGCGCGGGCGAGATTCGAGGCAGCACTCCTGGCCGCCGTGCGGGACGGCCACGGGGGCGACGCAGCGCGCGCACGGCTTGCTCTCGCATGGCTCGATCTGCGTGACGGCTGCGCCGCCAGCGCCCTGCTCCGGCTGAGGGACGTGACCGAGGCCGGGGCGGTGTCCGAGGATGACAGAAGACGCGCCCTCATCGTGCTGCTTCGGACGTTCGTCGCGCTCGAGTGGATGCAGGTGGCCGAGGCGTTCGAGCCCGTCGTCGAACGGATCGTCTGCGCGGACGGTGTGGACACCTACCTGCGCGGCACCGCATGGTCGGCACTCGCTCGTGTCGCACACGCCCGTGGACGGCTCGACGAAGCGGAGGCCAAGCTCCGGCAGGCCGTCGAACTCATCGAGAGCGCGGGCAACGTGCGCGAGGCCGTGAGGACGTCCCTCTGGCTGATCCGAATCCGTGCCGAGAAGGACGACATCGCCGGAGCCCTGAAGGAGGCTCGGCGGCTCGAACGGCGGACACGGGCGCGCGTGGCGCGCGGACTGCGTGCCGAGATCCTGCTCGCGCTGGGGCGGATGCTCGTGCTCGACACCCGCCCCGCGAAGGCGCTCGAGGCTCTCGACGAGGCCGAAGAGCTGGCCGTCGATCATGGACTGAGCGAGGAACTGTTCCGCATCCGGTACTGGCGCATGGTCGCGTTCCGGAAGAGCGGCGCACGCCGGGAAGCCGCCCAACTGGAGCGGACGCTCTCCCGCGAAGCGGCCGGTTTCCTGCCGCACCTCGAGGAAGCCCGGTTCGTGGTGGACGCGAAGTCCGCTG
>JAJRXN010000209.1 GCA_024276295.1 Acidobacteriota bacterium | reverse complement strand
CCGGGCGGCGCGCACGTTCGCGGAGCTGCCGGAGCCGTTTCGTCGGCACGTCGACTTCGCGCGGACGTTCCACGGTCGGGCCGGCGAGCGGTTCCGCCAGCCCGAGCTGGCAGCGACGCTCGAGCGGATCGCCCGCCGGGGCGCCGACGAGTTCTACCGCGGCGAGACGGCGCGGCTGATCGTCGAGGAGATGCGCCGCGGCGGCGTGCTGATCACCGGCGAGGACCTGGCGGGCTATCGACCCGTGTGGCGCGAGCCGCTGGTCGGCACGTACCGCGGCCTCCGGCTCGTGACGATGCCGCCGCCGTCTTCGGGCGGCGTCGCGCTGCTGCAGCTCCTCGGCATGCTCGAGCGGCTCGAGCTGCCGCCGCCGCGCTCCGTGGCGCGCGTCCACCTGCTGGCCGAGATGGAAAAGCGCGTGTTCGCGGACCGCTCGGAGTACCTCGGCGATCCCGACTTCGTCGGGGTTCCAGTCGATGAGCTGCTCGCGCCGGACTACCTCGACCGGCGCGCCGCCGAGATCCGCGCGCGCGGTAGGCGCAGGACCGATCCCGACGACGTCCGGCCGGGTCTCGTCGCCGTCGCGGCGGGCGAGGGAACCGAGACGCTGCACTTCAGCGTGATCGATGCCGCGGGCCGCGCGGTGGCGATCACGACGACGATCAACGCCGGCTACGGCTCGGGGATCGTCGTCGACGGCGCCGGGTTCCTGCTCAACAACGAGATGGACGACTTCGCCGCCCGGCCCGGAGCACCGAACCTCTACGGCGTCACCGGGGGCATGGCGAACCGCGTCGAGGGGGGCAAGCGACCGCTGTCGTCGATGACACCGACGATCCTGCTCGCGGGTGACGGCTCACCGCGCCTGGCGCTCGGCTCGCCGGGCGGGCCGACGATCTTCACCACGGTGTTCCAGGTGCTGCTCCACCGGCTCGACGATCGCCGGACGCTCGCGGATGCCGTGGCCGCGCCGCGCTTTCACCACCAGTGGCCTCCGCGACGCGCCGGCGAGGATCCGCTGTTCGTCGAGCGGGACGAGCGGTTCCGGCTCCCGGACGAGACACTCACCGGGTTGCGTGCCCTCGGCTACCGGATCGTCGAACGCGGCCCGCTCGGCAACGTCCAGGCGGTCGAGCGCGAGTCGGCGCAGACCTGGCACGCCGTGGCCGATCCGCGCGGAATCGGTACCGGCGAGGTGGTTCTCGGCGTGCGCTGACGTCGGCCGATGGCGTCGTGCTTCGGAGCGGCGTACTTCTGCGCGGGAGGTTCCGCGATGCGCGCGCTGCTGGCCGCCGGTCTGATCGTCCTGGCCCTGCCTGTCCTGGCGGTTCCGCCGGCGGACGTCGGCGATACGCTGCGGTTTGCCGCGGACGGCGTGACGCTGTCCTGGGGCGCGGTCGCCGGCGCCGAGGCGTACGACGTCTACCGCGGCGAGAGCCCGCGCGCCGACGATCTCGCCTGCCTCGTCTTCCGCACCGGCGAGACCAGCGCCGTCGATCCGGACCGGCCGCCCGTGCTGTTCGTCTATGTCGTCGCCGCGTGGAACCCCGACGGCGAAGGGACCCTCGGCGCGGGGACCGACGGCGCCGAACGCGCACCGGCGGTGCGTTGCGCGGACGACGACGGCGACGGCGTGCGCGACGACCGCGATGTCTGTCCGGGGATCTACGATCCGGCCCAGCTCGACCAGGACCAGGACGGTATCGGCGACCGCTGCGATGCGACGACGTACGACTTCGAGGACGACCTGCCGGGCCAGCGCCCGGCCGGCATGACGCGCTTCGGTCTGCCGGACCCGCCGCTGCTGGCCCGGGACAGCGCCGGCGACATCGCCGTCGCGTGGGACGGTACGGACAGCGGCGTCGCCGATCGTTTCGACCGGCTGCTCGCCGCCGGCTCGCAGCTCGATGCCGATGTCCACGTCGATCTCGCCGCGGCGCCGGGGGAGCGCACGCCGCTCGCCCTGTGGGCCGATGCCAGTCGGCAGGAGAACGCCGCCGGCGGGATCGAGGTGCAGATCACCGGCGACGACCAGCTCGTCGTGCAGGTGCGCCGCGGCCAGGAGATGACGCTGCTCGGCGACGTGACTCTCGTCGACACGACGCGGCTGCGCTTCCGGCTGCGCAAGGGCGATGCCGACACCAGCACGCTGTTCGTCGACCGCTGGGACGGGACGGCGTGGGTCGAGAACGAGGCCCGGTTCGACATCGCCGACGATCATCGGCTCTATGGCCGCAACGTCGCGCTCGTCGAGGACCAGGGCGGGCGCCGTCCGGTGACGCGGGTCTCGGCGACGACGCTGCCGGCTCCGCAGGCCCTCGCGTTGCTGCGCGCACCGGGCGGCCTTGCCGACTGGGAGCTCTACCAGCGCGGTCCGGACGACACCGCGGCGATTCCGGTCGCCTATTCGTGGCGGGCCTCGGCGCCGGCCCGTCTCGAGCTGCGTCTCGTCGAAAGCATCGGGGGCGCGGTACTGCCAGGGTTCGACTTCGCGGACCACGCGATCGACCTCGGCCCGGCTCCGGCCGGCGCCTTCGGCGATCTGCGGCTCGAGGCGGTTCCCGCGGGGGGCAACTACGACCTCGAGGCGCGACTGGTCGACGCCGGGGACGGCACGATCCTCGGGCAGGACGTCGTCGCGCAGCTCGCCGTCGGCGACGTTTTCCTCGCGGTGGGCCAGTCGAACATGTCCGGCTACTCCGGGGGGCTCGACCCGGCGGAGCCGCCGGTCGACCGGGTGCACCTGTTCGGCAACGACTACGTCTGGAAGCGCGCCCGCGAGCCGATGGACGACGGCACGGACCAGGTCGATCGTGTCAGCGAGGAATCGCCGGCCCATACGCTGATGCTGCGGTTCGCCAAGGAGATCGAGCAGGCGGCCGGCGTGCCGGTGGCGATCATTCCCGCACCGCTCGGGGGGACCAACCTGCACACGCAGTGGCAGCGACGGGCCGACGATCCGGACAACCGGGGGACGCTGTACGGCTCGGCGATCCACCGCGTGCTCTCGCAGGGTTGGGACCATCCGATCCGCGGCGTGATCTGGTACCAGGGCGAGTCGGATGTCGGCCGGGGCACCGATGCCTACCTGGCCGATCTCGAGCAGCTCGTCGCGGACTTCCGCTCCGACCTCGGCAACCCGGAACTCTACTTCGGCAACTGCCAGCTCGCGACCTACATCTACGCCGACCTCGAAGGCTGGCTCGCGATCCAGGAGGCCCAGCGGCGCCAGGCCGAGAGCGACCCGCTCTCGGTCGTGGTGGGGCTGGTGGATCTGTCGCGCAGCGACACGATCCACCTCGACGTGCCCGGGTACAAGGAAGCGGGCCGTCGCCTGGCGGCGGCCGTGCTCGACGAACTGTACGGCATCGCGCAGCCACGGGCGCCGCGGCTGGTCTCGCTGACGTACGGCGCGGGCCAGCGCAACCGCGTCGTGCTGACGTACGACCAGGACGTCATCGGCGGCGCGTCCGTGCTCTACCGCTTCGCCGATGACGGCGGCCCGGCGACGATCGTCGGCATCTCGGTCGACGGCCCGACGATCACGCTCGACCTGCAGCGTTCGGCCGGAACCAACGGCCGACTGAGCTACGGCTACGGTCGTACGCCCGGCGCCCCCTGGGTGATCGGCGCCTCAGGCACCGGCGCGGCACTCGCGTTCAAGAACCGACCGGTCGGACCGTAGGGGGCTGCCATCGGCGGTTCGCCTGCTACGTGTCGCGATTGAGCCGTGCGACCATCCGCAGCAGCAGCGTCCGCGGCATCAGTCGCGCGGCGAGCACGCCGAGACGGTTTGCCGGGCCGGGAATCACCACGCGCCGGCGCCGGTCGAGCCCGGCCAGGGCGGCGTCGGCCACGGGGCCGGCATCCATCGTCGCCATCATGCGGCTGCGCATCAGCCGGGTGCTCTCCATCCCGGCCCGCCGCTGGAACTCGGTACGGGTCGGACCGGGGCAGAGCGCCGTGACCGTCACGCCGGTTCCGCGCAGCTCCTCGGCCAGCGCTTCGCTCCACGAGAGCAGAAAGGCCTTGGTCGCGTAGTAGACCGCCATGCCGGGGCCGGGCAGGAACGCCGCGGTCGAGGCGACGTTGAGCACGAACCCGCGGCGCCGCGCGATCATCGCGGGCAGCAGCCGTCGTGCCAGCGTCGTCGGGGCCTCGACGTTGAGTCGGACGATCGCCTCGATCCGCTCCGGCGGCGCCGCGACGAACGGCCCGGCGATTCCCGCGCCGGCGTTGTTGACCAGCCCGTCGGGCGAGAGTCCGCGCCGCTCGAGAGTCTCGACGAGATCGTGCGCTCCTCCGGGAACCCCGAGATCGGCAGCGACGACGGTCACCTCGGGAGCCCCGAGGTCGCGCAGCGCGCCGGCCGCCTCCTCGAGGCGCGCGGCGTTCCGCGCGCTGATCACGAGCCGGACGCCGCGCCCGGCGAGGCGCCGGGCGAGTTCGAGGCCGATGCCGGTCGAGGCCCCGGTGGCCAGCACCAGCGGCGGTGTTCCCGCGTCGTCGTTCATTCCCGTCAGTGCTCCGACTTCGGTTCCCGCATCATCAGGTCGATGACCGCCCGCCGCGGGTCGGCATCCTCGTGGAGCACGCGGTACACCTGCTCGCAGATCGGCAGTTCGACGCCGGTGCGCTCGGCCAGCGCGCGCACACTGCGCGCGGTGTTGACTCCTTCGGCGACCTGGTTCATCTCGCCGAGGATCTCGGACAGCTTCCGGCCGCGCCCGAGTTCGATGCCGACGTGGCGGTTGCGGCCGTGCTTCGACGAGCAGGTGACCACGAGATCGCCGACT
>JAJRXN010000208.1 GCA_024276295.1 Acidobacteriota bacterium | reverse complement strand
TCGCATCCGCGGCTGCGGGAGCTGGCCAACCTGGTGATCGTCGGCGGCTTCATCGACGTCGAGCAGTCGGAAGACCACGAGGAACGCGAGCAGATAGCCCTGATGCACGAGCTGATCGACCGCCATCAGCTCGACGCCTCGATGCGCTGGCTGCCCCGGATCACCGACCGGCGTCTCGGCGGCGAGTTCTACCGCACGGTGGCCGACACGCGCGGCGTGTTCGTCCAGCCGGCGCGGTTCGAGGCCTTCGGCCTGACGGTGGTCGAGGCGATGAGCACGGGGCTGCCGACCTTCGCCACCCGCTACGGCGGCCCGCTGGAGATCATCGAGAACGGCCGCTCCGGGTTCCACATCGACCCCAACCACGGCGACGAGGTCGCCGAGGCGCTGGCGACGTTCTTCGATCGCTGCGCACGCGACGCGACCTTCTGGGACCGGCTCTCGACCGGGGCGCTGCAGCGCGTCGCCGAGCGTTACACCTGGGCGCTCTACGCCAGCCGGCTGCTCGACCTGTCCTGCCTGTACGGTTTCTGGAAGTACGCGACGGACCTCGAACGACGCGAGACACGACGCTATCTCGAGATGTTCTACGCGCTGCTCTACCGCCCACGCGCCGAGACCATCGAGCCCGTCACGTCGTCGTGACTCCTCGCCGCGGCACCGGCGCCCCGAGGGAGGCGCCGCTACCGCAGCACCGTGATGCCGAGGCGGATCTGCGTCGGGCGCTTGACGTCGTAGTCGATCAGGCTCTCGCCCCAGCCCGCGAACACCTGCAGGTGTGCGTAGGCGGCGATCCGGCCGCCGCGCAGCCGGTCGAGCGGATAGGTCACGTCGAGCTGGGCGCTGCCGCGATCGCGCCGGGTGCCCCTGCGGAACATCCCGCGCAGCTCGAGACCGTCGGGCCGACCGTACGTGACGACCAGCTCGCCCCAGCCGCGGTACCGGGCGATGTCCGGATTGTCGGCCAGCGAGCCGAAGTAGATCCAGGCCCGCGGCGCGATCGTCCAGTGCCAGTCCTGCGGATCACCGAGCGTCCACTTCGGACGGACGTAGACGATGTTCAGGCTGCGCGAACGCTCGCCGGCCTGACCGTTCGACTCGTGCTCGACGCCGATCTCGATCCCGACGCGACGCCGCGGCCGCGACCAGCGCGCCACGCGCTCCTCGCCGTAGAACACGCTCGGTCGGTAGCTCGTGTCGCGAAACGGCGACGATTCCAGCTCGACGTCCCACAGCGACGTCTGCGTGAAGCCGAAGTGGATGTCCTCGACCCACGACGTGTGCTCGCCGTCCCGCCGCCCGCCGAGAAACCGGTAGCGGAAGCTGACCTGGAACTTGGCGTTGGCGGTCTCGCGCCAGCCGAGCACCGCGTACAGCGGCTCGTGGGCGGAAAACAGGTCGCCGTAGCGCGTGCCGGGGTCGTCCACCGCCACCGGCGCTCGTCCGGGCTCCTCCTCGGCCGCGGCGATCGGGGCCGCGAGTTCCGCCGCGACGAGCAGCGCCGCGAGCACGCGCACGCCCGGCGACGCAGCTCTCACGACGCGTACGACTCGATCGGCGGGCACGAACAGACCAGGTGACGATCGCCCCACGCGTTGTCGATCCGTCCGGTCGCCGGCCAGAACTTGTGCTCGCGCGCGAAGCGCGTCGGGAACACAGCCCGCTCGCGCGAGTACGGCCGGTCCCACTCCCCGCGAACCAGCGCCACGGCGGTGTGCGGCGCGTTCTTCAGCAGGTTGTCCGCGCGGTCGGCGTCGCCCCGTTCGATCTCGCGGATCTCCTCGCGGATCAGCTTCATCGCCTCGATGAAGCGATCCAGCTCGGCCTTCGACTCCGATTCGGTCGGCTCGACCATCAGCGTCCCGGCCACCGGCCACGACATCGTCGGCGCATGAAAGCCGTAGTCCATCAGCCGCTTGGCGATGTCCTCGGCGTCGATGCCGGCGCTCGCCTTGAGCGGACGGACGTCGAGGATGCACTCGTGGGCGACGAGCCCCCCCTGGCCGCGATAGAGCACGTCGTAGTCGCCGGCCAGCCGGTGCGCGATGTAGTTCGCGTTGAGGATCGCGACCTCGCTCGCCCGGCGCAGGCCGGCCGGCCCCATCATCGCGATGTAGGCCCAGGAGATCGGCAGCACCAGCGGACTGCCGAACGGCGCGCCGGCGATCGGGCCGATCCCCTGCTCCCCGCCGGTCGGCACCAGCGGGTGCGTCGGCAGGAACGGCGCCAGGTGCCCGGCGACGCCGATCGGACCGACGCCCGGACCGCCCCCGCCGTGCGGAATCGCGAACGTCTTGTGCAGGTTGAGATGACAGACGTCGGCGCCGAAGTCCGCGGGACGCGCCAGCCCGACCATCGCGTTCATGTTCGCGCCGTCGAGATAGACCTGCCCGCCGCCGTCGTGGACGATCCGGCAGACCTCCTCGATCGTCGCCTCGAACACGCCGTGCGTCGAAGGGTAGGTCACCATCAGCGCCGCCAGCCGCTCGCGATGCTCGTCCGCCTTCGCGCGCAGATCGTCGATGTCGATGTTGCCGTTCGCGTCGCAGCCGACGACGACGACCCGCAGGCCGGCCATCACCGAGCTGGCGGGGTTCGTGCCGTGCGCCGAGGCCGGCACGAGGCAGACGTCCCGGTGTCCCTCGCCGCGCGAGCGATGCCAGGCGCGGATCGCCAGCAGGCCGGCGTATTCCCCCTGGGCACCGGCGTTGGGCTGGAGCGAGACCGCCGCAAAACCGGTGATCTCCGCCAGCCAGCGGGCCAGATCGTCGAACAGCTCATGGTAGCCGCGCGCCTGTTCCGCCGGTGCGAACGGATGCAGCTCGGTGAACTCCGGCCACGAG
>JAJRXN010000207.1 GCA_024276295.1 Acidobacteriota bacterium | reverse complement strand
GAGCACACCCTCGATCTGGCGGCGGCCGGACGGCGGTCGCGGCAGATCGTGCTGGCCGCAGAGACGTCGCCGGAGGCCTGGCGCGCGGCGCTGGCCGGCATCGATCTCGGCGAGCCGCTGGCGGGCGACATCGTGATTCCGCGGGCTCCGTACGCGGTCCGCGTCAGCGTCCCGGGCACGAAGGCCCGGGGACGTGCCGGCAGGACGCTTTCCGTGCCACCCGGCGAGCGGACCGTCGTGCTCGACGCGCCGGAGGTCTTTTTCCACGCGACGCGCCGCGTACGGGTGCGGCCGGGCCAGCGCGTGACGCTCGATGTTGCATATCCTGAACTCGGGACGGTGCCGTTCCGCTCGGTCCCGCCGGGAGCCGATGTCTCGATCCGCGATCATCGCGGCCGCTGGCGGAAGATCGGCACGACGCAGATCGCGGGCCGGAAGCTCGTCGAGGGGGAATACCGGGTGCGGTTCGAACTCGAAGGACGGAGCGCGGTCGAAAAGACGATCACCGTCAGGCCGGGACGCAATCGCCCGGTGGCGGTCGGAGCGCGCGAATGGTCGGCGCAGTAGTCCGCACGGCCGTCTCCTGCGGCGCGTCGCTGTTCGCGGTGCTCGCCGTCCAGGCCGCGGGGACCGACGTCGCCGCCGGTCTGTACGCGACGGCGGAACGGCTCGAGCGGTGAGGCCAGCTCGACCAGGCCCGCGAGGCCTACGCCAGGATCGTCGCGACCGCGCCGGAGAGCGCGCTAGCCGACGACGCGCTGCTGGCGCTCGCGCGGCTCGCGTGGCCGATCGACGCTCCGGAGGACCTCGTCACGAGTTCTGCGGACGGCGCTGGATGGAAGACCGCCATGAAGCACCTCGAACGGATCTCCTCGGCGTACGTCGCCGCGGACCGCGCCCCCGAGGCGCTGTGGCGTCTCGGCCTGCTGCTGCTCGACCCCGACGGTCCGGAGCGCGATCCCGACCAGGCGGTGGCGCGGCTGCTCGCGCTTCCCGAGCTGTACCCCGACTCGCCGCGCGCTCCCGACGCGCTGGCGCTGGTGGCGCTGCTCGATGCGGCCGCCGGTCGCGACGGGCGGGCGCTCGAGACGGCGTTCCGCGTTCTCTGGCGCTGGCCGCAGGCGACCGGGGTCACCGGCCGCGCGTGGCTTGCCGCGGGACGCGTCGCCGCGCACCGGGGCGAGACGCAGCGCGCACTCTTCTGTCTCGGGCGGGCCGCTTCGTCCGGAGAGCCGACCGGTTCCGCCGAGCGGCTCGTACGTCTGGTCGACCGGCTCGATCTCCGGGCGCCGGCCGGAGAGCCCGCCTGGGCCCTCGATCTCGACCACCAGCTCGGCCTGCCGGAGCGCGCCGATGATCTCGCGGCGGCGCCGGACGGGCGGCTGTTCGCGGCGATGGGGCGCGAGAACGCGATCGCCGAGATCGACGCGGCCGGGCGCAGCGCGACGCGCCGGCCCCAGGCCGGCGTGATCGCGGTCGCCGTCGACGCCTGGTCGCGGCTCTGGATGCTCGTGCCGGGCGCCGTCGTCGGCCCGCCGGGGGCCGGTCGGATCGCGCTGCCGGAGGATCTCGCGCCCTCGGCGCTGGCGATCAGCGGGGCCCGCGGGATCTGGGTCGCCGATCGCCGCGGCCGGCGGGTCGTCCGGCTCGGCGCCGGAGGAACGATCGAACTGACCGTCGGCCTGGCCGATCGCGGCGATCCCCGCGCGCTGGTTCCGGACGGCGAGGGCGGCGTCGTCGTGCTCGACGGACGCAACCGCCGCCTGCTGCTGATCGACGCCCGGGGAGCCCCGGCCGGTCGGATCGCGCTCGGCGGCAGTGCCGGCAAGCCGGTCGATCTGGACCGCGACGTGCGCGGAGACCTGTACGTTCTCGACGCCGGGGCGGCCCGGGTCGTCGTACTCGACCGCGAGGGCCGGCTACGGGCGAGCGTGTCGCTGCCCCGCGAGGGAGAACGGGGGATCGCGCGGCCGGAGCGGATCGCGGTCGACGAGGCGGGCCGGATCGCCGTCTACGATGCCCGGCGCCGGAGGGTGACATGGCTGCGCTGACCGGCTTCCGCCGGCTTCGGCCGGTCGCGCTGCTCGCCATGGCGATCGGTGCTGCGGGTGCGGGGCTCGCCGAGCCGCCCGCGGCGCGCGATCGCGCCGAGCAGGCGTTTCTCGAGGCGGACTTCGAGAGCGCGCTGACCGCGGCGCGTGCCGCGGTGGACGATCTGGCGCCGGAAGGTGCGGCGCTACCCGAAGGAGAACGGCGCGAGCGTCTGGTGCGGGCCCTCGATCTGGTCGCCGAGAGCCTGTTCAACCTCGGGGACGAGAAGGGCGCGCGGGAGGTGCTCGCCCGGCTGGTCGATCTCGAACCGGGCTACCGCGTCGAGGAAGCGATCGCCGGTGCGCAGTTCGTGCGCCTGCTCGAGGCGGTACGGTCCGAGCGCGTCGGGTGGGTCCGTCTGGCCTGTCGGCCGCTGCCGTGCGAGGAGGTCGTCGTCGACGGACGCCGGCTCGCGCCGGATGCCGAAGGACGCCTGGCGCTTCCGGCCGGCCAGCGACGGATCGTCGTCTCCCGGCATGGTTTTCGGGACGAGGAGATGCCGGCGCTCGAGGTGACTGCGGGACGCACCCTCGACGTGACGGTCGAACTGACCCAGGTCGCCCGCGACGTCGTGCTGCGGACCGAGCCGCCGGGTGTCGACGTCTCGGTCGACGGCGTTCCGCGCGGGACGACCGGACCGACCCAGGGGCCGGACGGCGTCTCGGCTCCGTTCGTGCTGACCGAACTCGCGCCGGGGCCCCACGTCCTCGTGCTGGAGGCGCCCTGCCGGCGACGGGTCGAGCAGCGGCTCGAGATCGTGCTCGACGCCGCCGATCCCGGACCGCTCGATCTCGGCACGATCCCGCTCTCGCCCGCCCGCGGGCGCGTCAGCGTCGCCTGGGACCGCGAGGAGGGGACGGTGCTGCTCGACGGCACGCCGGTCGGTCCGGGGACGCATGAGCTGTGTCCGGGCGTGCACGAGCTGGCGGTCGCTCTCGGCACGTCGCGGGTGTACGTCGAGCGCTTCACGCTCGCCGACGGCGCCGAGCGGAGCTTCGCGCCGCGCCCCCGGCCCGGCATCGCCGTCGCGCCGGCCCTCGTGCAGGGCTTCGACGCGGATGCGGTCGACGGCTGGAACCTGCTGACGCTCAGCCCGGCGGCCGAACAGCGGCTCGCCGCGGCGGCTCGGGCCGCCCTCGGCGACGCGCCGCCGCCGATCGCACCCCGGGTGCTGCGCCGCCGCCTGCCGGTCGACGCGGCGAACGGCGCGTTTCCTCCCGATGCGGCGCTCGCGGCGCTCGTCGTCGACGGCGTCGGACCGCTGGCCCGCCACAGGGTCGCCGTGCTGATCGATCCGCGACGCGGGCTGCTCGAAGCTGCGGCTCCGGCGCGCGGCGCGGGCGATCCGGCGGCGGTGTTCTCCGGGTGGCTCGCGGGCACCTGGCAGCCGTTCGGTTCGTTCCTCGGGTTCGACCTGGCGAGGCTCGACGGGGGGCCGGTGATCGTCGCGTCGGTCACGCCGGGCTCGCCCGCCGCCGCCGCGGGGCTCGCCCCGGGGCGCGTCGTGCTGGCGATCGCCGGACAGCCGGTCGAGGGCGCCGACGCGCTCGACGCGCTGCGGGCCGGACACGACGGCGATCCGGTCGGTGTCACGCTGCGCTCCGCCGGTGGGGAAGAACAGCTCGTCGAACTCGCACCGGTGCGGCAGCTTCTCGCACCGGGGCCGCACGCGCTCGCGGCGCCCGGCGCGGCGCTCCTGCCGCTGCTGGCCCGGACCTCGCTCCTGCGCCAGGTCGGCCGCGGTGACGAGCGGCTGGCGGCGGCCGTCTGGAGCGGTCTGGCGCTCGCGGCGCTCGGGCGCGACGGCGAGGCGATCGAGGCGCTCGACCGGGCGGAGATCCCTCCGGCGCTCGACCCCTCGCGTGATGCGGCGGCGACCGTCGGGCTCACCCTGTGGCAGATGCTGGCGGCCCTTTCCGACCCGTATGCCGACGAGGTGCGCGCACGGCTCGGCGCGCTCGAGGGCGCGCGCGCCGGTGGCCGGGAAGGTCCGCCGATCGCGTTCGCGACGGCCGGCGACGGGAGCTGACCCGCAGTGCTTGACCTCTCCGTGCGACGCGGCGATCCTGCAGGGCCCGGCCGCGCCGCGGAGAGAGCCAGCGTGAACGACCAGCACCAGCAGAGTCCGACCGGACGCATCCTGCTCGTCGAGGACGATCGCCCGCTGCGCGAGATGCTCGCCGAGTTCCTCGCCGGTCTCGGGCACGCCGTGGAGGGTGTCGCAGCGCTCGATGCCGCGCGGGCGCGGCTGCGCACCGGCGACTGGGACCTCGTGCTCAGCGACCTGATCCTCGAGCGCGGCACCGGCATCGACCTGCTGCACGACGTGCGCGGCCGGGAGCTTCCGGTCGAGGTCATCATCATGACCGGCCACGGCAACGTCGAGACCGCGGTGCAGGCGATCCGCGACGGTGCGTACGACTTCCTGACCAAGCCGATCGATCTCAGGCGACTCGAGTTCGCCGTACAGAAGGCGCTCGAGAAGAGACGGCTCGAGGACAGCCTGCGCCGACTCGAGGCGTCCTCGCGCGACGGCTTCGGCGAACTGGTCGGCGTCTCGCCGGCGATGCGCGGCGTGTTCGGTCTGCTCGACCGGGCCGCACGCAGCGACGTCGACGTGCTGCTGCTCGGTCCGACCGGATCCGGCAAGGAACTCGCGGCGCGGGCGATCCATGAGCGGTCGCGCCGCTCGGGCGGGCCGTTCCTGCCGGTGCACTGCGGCGCCTTCGCCCCCGAACTGCTCGAGAGCGAGCTGTACGGACACGCCCGGGGCGCCTTCACCGGCGCCGACCGGGCACGTGACGGCCTGTTCGTCCGGGCCCGCGGGGGCACCGTGCTGCTCGACGAGATCGGCAGCGCACCCGAGCGGGTCCAGCTCGGGCTGCTGCGCGTGCTCGAAGAGCGGCGCGTGCGGCCGATCGGTTCGAGCGACGACGTGCCGGTCGACGTCCGGGTGATCGCCGCGACACACGCCGACCTCGACGCGTTGATCGAGGAAGGCGCGTTCCGGCAGGACCTCTACTACCGGCTCGCCGCGCTGGTCATCGAGATCCCCGCGCTGGCCGATCGCCGCGAGGACCTGCCGGTGCTGGCCGAATCCCTGCTGGTGCGGCTCGGTGCCAGCCACGGTCGGGCGGTGCGTCTCGCGCCCCGGGCGCTCGAGCGGCTCGCGCGGCACGACTGGCCCGGCAACGTCCGCGAACTCGAGCACGTGCTCGAGCAGGCGCTGCTCGCCTGCCGGGGCGGGGTGATCCGGGCCCGCGACCTGCCGCTGCCGGTCGAGGACGAGGCGCCGGTTCCCACGCTCGAGGAGGTCGAACGGGCGCACGTCCGGCACGTGATCGAGCGCTGCGGAGGGAACAAGCTGCAGGCCGCGCGACTGCTCGGCGTTCCGCGGGCGACGCTCTACCGCAAGCTCGAGCGCTGGGGATTCGAAAGGGCCCCGGTGTCGGCGCCCGTCGGGACTCCGGGCGAGGAGGCCTCGAAGAGCCCGGCCGGGCGCAAGGCGGACGAGCCCGCCTGAGCGTCCACCGTCCGCGGACGGGTGTCCGCATGCGGACACCCGCGGCCTGTCGCGGTGCGCCGCGGATCCGGCGACGCCGGACCGTGTCGCCCGGTCTCCCGCGGCCGGGTGCCTCTTTTTGTCACATGGCCCCCCGGGACTGTCTCAGATAGGACAGTTTTCGTGATCTTCGCGCGCCCCGTGTCTCGCCACGGGACGAGCAAGGTCCCCGAAAGTTCCCGTCCCGGCGGCCGATGAGAGGAGACGACCCCGGTTCGGAACCGTTCTGGCACGGCCGTTGCTGTAGCTGGCGCCAGACGCCGAACAGGAGAGGGAGGATGGCCATGAGGGAGCACGCACACGAATCGGTCAGGCCGCGGGCGCACGGAGGGGCCGGCGGGGCCGGCTTCCGGCCGGTCGACGGATTCGTCGTCGGAGGCGACGCGGCCTGGGACTCCGGCCAGAACCTGTGGCTGCTGCTCTCGCGTCCCGGTGAGCGCCTGATCGACTTCTTCATCGAGGACGACGAGTCCGAGTCGTCCCGCGATCCGTACCCCTGCGCCTGCGCCGGCGTGACGCCGGACGGCACGGTGCTGATCGGCGCCGTCGACTGGGAGATGGATCGTTTCCTCTCGGAACTGCTCGACGAACGGGAAGCGTCCAACCGATGACCGGCAAGCGAGCCGGAGATGCAAGGGGGTCTGCCGTGAGCGCGATCGAAACCCGTCCCATCCAGGCGGCACCGTGCCGCGTCCGTGACATCGACCCGGCGAGCGTTCTCGTTCCACTCGAGCGCAGCGATCTCGAGGCGCACGAGGCGGCGATCGCGAGGATGGCGGTCGACGAGGCGCAGTGCGCCGGGGCGGAGCCCGTCCACGTCACCTTCCGCGGGCGCACGATGACGCTCGTCCCGCTGGATCCGGCACGCTTCAACCGCGCCATGGCCGCGCACATCTCGCTCAACTAGTCCCGTGGGACCGGCGATGTCGGCGGTCACGACCACCCCCGGGACGGCACGGCCGGCGGCCCGTGCGGCGTTCTTCGACCTGGTGGCGCGAGTGGCGCACGACCTGAACAACCACCTGGCGACGATCCTCGGCAAGGCCGAGATCGCGATGATGGTCGACGATCCGCAGCGCTGGCGTCGCGGCATCGAGGAGAGCTACCAGGCCGGCCAGCGTGCCCGTGCCGCGGTGGCCGACCTCCAGCGCGTCCAGGGATGGGTCGGGGCCGAGACCCCCGATCCGGCGCCGCTGGCCGAGGTGCTCGAGCTGGCCCGGCGGCTGGCCGGCCGCTCGCTGGCCCGGCTCGGGCTCGAGCCTGCGATCGTCGAGCGGAGCGGCGCGATCGTCGCCGACCCGGCGCCGTGGACGCTCGCGCTGTGGCAGGTGCTCTCGGACCGCGCGCGGCGCTGCGAGCAGGCGCCGGCCGCCGGCTGGACGCTCGAGGCGGTGCGCCGCGACGGGGGCATCGCGATCACGCTCATCCATCCCGGAACCGGTGCCGACGCCCCGGAGGGATTCGGCACCGCGAACGAACTCGCCGGCGGGATCGACGCGGCGGTCCGGCTGGTCGAGTCCTGTGGCGGGACGCTCGTCTCGTCCGGCGAGACGACGCGCCTCGAACTGCCGCTCTGAGCCGTGGGCGCCGCTAGGCGAATCCGCGGCGGCGGTGCAGCACGACGATTCCCACGAACAGCAGCATCACGAAGATCGTCGCCGGAACGCCCGGGGGAACCGCGAGCGTTCCTTCGGCCGTCACCGGAACGGGCAGCAGGCCGCCGACCATCAGGTTCACCGTCGCGTGCGCGGCCATCACGAGCCAGAGGTTGCGCGACGACTCGAGCAGCACGCCGAACACGCACGACATCGCGAAGACCCACAGCAGCAGGGACGCCTGCCGGGCCAGCGGCTGGGACGGGTCGACGTGCTCGATCGTGAAGCCGAGCGAGACCGTGCCGACGGCGACGACGCGCGCCAGCCGTCCCTGGGACATGCCGGCCTGCCAGAGCAGCCGGAGCAGCGTGGTCTGCAGCAGTCCGCGGAAGAACAGCTCCTCGGTGACGCCGCGGACGACCTGCGCGGCGGCCATCGTCGACCAGGTGCGGGTGTCGGGCCCGGCGACGGCGAGCTGCAGGCCGCCGAGCAGGGTCGGCAGACCGGCGAACAGCAGCCCGGTCACGATCGCCGAGCCGAGCACGAGTCCGGTGGCGGCGGGAAGCCGCGAGAGCAGCGTGCGCTGCTCGAGCTTGCGCGCGACCTGGCGCGGGATGCGATAGACCGCCAGCGCGACGATTCCGAGAGCCAGGCCGCTGGCGAGGCGATACGCCGCGTCGGCGAGCTTCGGGGTCGGCCCCCACGAGGGCAGCAGGTCGAACGCGAACGGCAGCACGTCGGCCGAGACCCACTTCTCGATCACGACGACGACCAGCAGCGGGACGATCATGCCGACCGACAGTCCGGCGCCGGTCTCGATGTCCGGCATCAGGTCGAGCCCGCGCCGGCGCTGGACGAGATGCAGCGCCAGCAGGCCAAGTGCGGCCCACAGCAGCAGGCTGCCGCCGAAGTCACCGAGCCACGGGAGGCGCGGCGTCTGCGCATGGAACGTCCGCAGCACGCCGAACAGGGGGATGGCGGCGAGCGGGATCAGCACCAGCCACGAATGCAGGCGCGCCGTCACTCTGGTCCGCGGGGAATGGCGGAAGCGTGTGGGAATCGAACCCACCCTCCGCCGGCGCGACCGGCGGAGCAGACGGCTTTGAAGGCCGCGGAGGGCACCAGCCCTCGATCGCTTCCGGACGTGATCACGAGGGGAATCGTCGCCCGCGGGCGGGGGAAAGTCCAGTTCGGACTCTCCTTCCGGTCCGCTCAGAACCAGAGGCGGAGACCGGTGACGATCGCCGTGTCGTCCGGCGTCTCGCCCCTCGCGCGCGCCAGCGCGGCCGTCGTGCCGTAGCGGCGGCTCCAGGTCACTCCGAGATAGGGAGCGACTTCGCGGCGGATCTCGTAGCGCAGGCGCAGGCCGAGGTCCAGAGAGTTGAACCCGGTGCCCATGTCGAGTTCCTCGACCGTCTGGAACGCCCAGAGGCCCTCGATGCGGAACTGCGCGACGAGACGCTGCGTGAACAGGAGATCCCAGGTGGCCTGGAAGTCGGCGGAGAGTTCGTTGTCCTCGGTCAGGCGCAGGTTGGCATCCACCTCGAAGGCGTACTGCGCGAGCCCCTGGATGCCGATGACCGCCATCAGGCGGTCGGCACCCGGTCCCCGGCCCCAGTTCCGCTGGTAGCCCAGGCCGGCCTGGAAATCCCAGAACGGGGAGATCAGGCGTCCGTAGAGAGCGTCCAGCCGCTCGATCTCGCCTTCGCCCCCCTCGGTGAGCGCCTGCCCCTCGCTCTCGATCCACAGCCGGCGGGAATCCCCGCCGATCCAGGAGACCAGGTCCCAACGCAGCACGTCGGGGCCGTCGGCCTCGCGGTACTCGAGCTGGTCGAAGAGCACGAGGCTGTTGGCCTGGGCGTCGTGGATCGGGGGCGGCCATCCCGCCGGGGTCCCGGCTGGGCCGGATTCCGCCTCGGCCAGGGCACCGTCGCCCCCGAGCACGGCGGCGAGCAGCAGGACCGGCAGGATCGCGCGTTCGGACATGGCTCCCAGGCTCCTATGAGACCTTGACGACACGGAACATTCCGGCGTCCATGTGGTAGAGGAGATGGCAGTGCAGGGCCCACCGTCCCGGAGCGTCGACCGAGATCAGCACGGACAGACGCTCGGCGGGCTTGACGCTGACGGTGTGCTTGCGCGGGATGCGGTCGCCGTGGCCGTTTTCCAGTTCCATCCACATGCCGTGCAGGTGGATCGGGTGTTCCATCATCGTGTCGTTGATCATGACGAGCCGGAGGCGCTCGCCGTGACGGAACCGGATCGGGTGGTCGGTCTCGGAGAACTTCCTGCCGTCGAAGCCCCAGATGTAGCGCTCCATGTTGCCGGTCAGGTGCAGTTCGATCTCGCGGTCGACCGGTCGTGCGTCGAAGTCGGCGTCGAGGCGCCTGAGGTCGGTGTACACGAGCACCCGGTGACCCACGTCGGCGAGTCCGATCCCCGGCTCGCCCAGGCGGTTGCGCAGCAGGGTCGGTACGGAGGCGTTCCCCGGACCGTGGTCGTCGGGGCCGTGCCGGCCGACCACGGGCCCGTGGCCCGCTCCCATGCCCGGCAGGGGACGGTCCCCGGTCATGGCCATGCCGGGCATGGCGCTTCCGGCGCGGTCCGGCGCCGCCATCGCCATGCCGTCCATCTCCATGCCCATGTCGACCATCGTGCGCACTGGGCGCGTCCGCAGCGGCGGGACCGGTGCCGTCATGCCGGCACGCGGCGCCAGGGTGCCCCGGGCAAAGCCGCTGCGGTCCATCGACTCGGCGAACAGCGTGTAGGCACGGTCCTCGGGCTCGACGATGACGTCCCAGGTCTCCGCCACCGGGAGCTGCATCTCGGCGACGACGACCGGCTCGACGTTCTGGCCGTCGGCCTGGACGACGGTCATCGGCAGTCCCGGAATGCGGAAGTTGAAGTAGCTCTGGGTGGCGGCGTTGATGATCCGCAGGCGGATCCGTTCGCCGGGCCGGAACAGGCCCGTCCAGTTGTCTTCGGGTCCCAGCCCGTTGATCAGGTACGTGTAGGTCGCCCCGGTGATGTCGGCGATGTCGGTCGGGTCCATCCGCATCCGCTTACAGGCGAGCCGTTCCCTGGCCGTGTTCCCGAGACCGTCGCGCGCGGCATCGCGGAAGAAGTCTCCCACGGTGCGCTTCTGGAAGTTGTAGTAGCTCCCCATCTTCTTGAGCCTGGCGAGCACGCGGTACGGATCCTCGAAGGTCCAGTCCGAGACGATGATCACGTGGTCGCGGTCGTACGCGAACGGCTCGGGGCCGGAGGGCTCGATCACCAGCGGGCCGAAGTGCCCGAGCTGCTCCTGGAGCCCCGAATGACTGTGATACCAGTACGTGCCGCTCTGACGGACGGGAAAGCGGTAGGTGAACGTCTCCCCCGGCGCGATGCCGGGAAACGCCACGCCCGGTACGCCGTCCATCTCGAACGGCAGGATCAGCCCGTGCCCGTGGATGGAGGTCGACTCGTCGAGTTCGTTGTGGACCCGGATCGTGACGTCTTCGCGCTCGTGCAGCCGGATCAGCGGTCCCGGCACCTGGCCGTTGACCGCGATGGCCCGGCCGGTGCGACCGTCGACGTCGAGGTCGATCCGGCGCACGAAGAGATCGATCGGATCGCCGGGCCGCCGCCGGCCCGGCGTCCCGTCGCGATCCTCCGGCTCCCGGGCGTAGGCGGGCAGCAGGCTGCCGCAGGCCAGCGCGAAGCCCGTCCCGGCCGCGAGCTGCAGGAAGCGCCGGCGACTTTCCGGGGCAGGGCGATGGTCGTCTCTCATGCGGACTCTCCAGAAGGCCGGGACGCGGCAGGGGG
>JAJRXN010000206.1 GCA_024276295.1 Acidobacteriota bacterium | reverse complement strand
GTGTCGGCCTCCCGCACCAGCGGAACCGCCCCCTGGCCCGCCGGCTCTGGTAGCGCCGCGACCGGCGCGATCTGCTCGAACCCTGCCGCGCGCACGATCAGCGCGGCCAGCGCGTCCCCGGTCTCCGCCAGTGCGGCGGCCACGCGCCGTGCCGCCTCTTCGAGCGAACGCAGCGCGGCAAGCGGCCCGCCGGGATCGGCGGCCATGCGGTCGCGCACCGCCGGCGCCAGCCGTTCGAGCGCCGAGAGCATCTCCTCCGCGGCCGCGATCCGTGCCCGCCAGGTCTCCGGACGCAGCGCCCGCCAGCCGGTCCGGGCCCCGTCCTGCGGCATCGCATCCAGCAGCGCACGCAGCGCGGCCGGTGCCTCGAGCATGGCCAGCCGGTCGGCAAGCGCGGCGAGCGCGCGCAGTGCCGCGGCGTCCTGCCCGATCTCCGCGACGGCGGCCAGCAGCCGCTCGCGTGCGACCCGCGCCTCGGGGTCCGCCGCGATCGCCCGTTCGAGCGCCCCGTCGAGATACGCGCGCCACCGCTCGGCGTCGCCCCACGTCGCGACGCGCGACGCCGCGCGGTCCAGATCGTCGCGCAGCGGTGCGAGCGCCTCGAGCAGCGCGATCGCCCGCGAGCGCAGCAGGCGCACGTCGGCCTCGATCTGCCGCCGCAGGGCCTCGGCGACGCCGCGCGCCGCGTCGAGTCCGCGCGCCAGCGCGGCGTACTCGTCGAACAGCCGCACCTCGCGATCCGGCACGTCGAACACCAGCTTGGAGACCGGCGCGAGCGGCCCGGTCGCGACCTCGTTGTAGCCCGGCAGGAACAGCGCCGCGGCGCGGCCGTCGCGATCGACGAGCCACGCCCGGATCTCGAGCGCCAGGCTGTCGGCCTCCGGCGGCAGCGCGGCGGTCAGCGCGGCGATCTCGCGCCCGACGATCGCCATCATCGCGTCCCAGTCGTAGCCGGAGCGCGCTGCCCGCGGACCGGTGAGGATCGGCTCGAGTTCCCGCATCGCGTCGGCCCGCGTCGCCGGCCGTCCCTCGGCGCGCAGGCGCAGCGTCACCGCCTGCTCGAGCCGGCCGAACAGCCCGCGGACGACCCGACCGGTCTCGCGGATCGTCGCCGCCGCCTCGCGCCAGGCCGTCTCGCGCGTCTCCGGGGCCGCCTGCTCCGCGCGCGCGAACGCTTCGCGGGCACGCTCCGTGCGCTCGCGCACCGTGTCGACGATCGTCCGCAGCGCGTCGATCCGGGCGAGAAGGTTGTCGACCTGCTCGTCGCGCAGCGCGCGCGGCGCCTCGCGGAGCATCGCCTCGGCGAGCCGTCCTTCGTCGATTTCGATCGCCAGACGGCTCTTCGTGTCGATCGCGAAGGCGCCGGCCGGCACGCCGGCCGGGATCGTGCGCGCGGCCGGGGCGCCGCGTCGTCCCTCCTGCTGCTCGACGTAGCGCACGGCGGAGGCCGGCGGCGGCGGTGCGGCAAGACACGCCGGCAGCGCCGCGAGCGCCAGCCACGCAGCGACACGCGGAGGCCGATTCACCGCCGGGCTCCGCCCGCCGCCTGGGCATCGAGGAACGCGAGTTCGATCTCCCACAGCGCCGCCGTCGGGGCGAGCCAGACCACCGGCTCGTCCTCGAGCGAGAGAACGACGGCGCACCACTCGTCTTCTCCCTCGAACAGCGCGTCCTCGAGACCGGGCGGAAACACGCGCGGGTCCTGCAGCCAGAGCACCTCGCGATACGGAAAGGGGTCCGCGCGGCCGGCGGCGCGATCGGCGAACTGCGCGACTTCCGACCCGCGGCCGCGGACGATCATCACGACGCGCGCGGGATGGGCGATCTCCGAGCGCACGACCGCGCGGCCGAGATCGATGTCTTCGTCTTCGTGATCCGGTCGGACGTCGAGGATGCGCATGCGTGGACCTCCGATGCGAAGGACCAGCGGATTATGCATCACCGGGCGCAGTCGACCGCAGGAACCGCACCGCGGCCTCGCCCATCGCCACGCCGCGCGCCGCGGCCCTGCCGAACGCGATCCCGTCGAGGGCGTTGCCGGCGACGAACAGCCCGGGAAGACCGGCTGCGCGCCGTTCGATCGCCCGCACGCGGTCGCGGTGGCCGAGTTCGTACTGCGGGATCGCCCGCGGCCAGCGGACGACGCGTGCGAAGACCGGCTCGGCTGCAAGGCCCATCAGCCGCGCAAGGTCGCGGCGTGTCTCGGCGACGGCGCGCTCCTCGTCCCACGTGCCTGCCTCGCGATCGACCGCCCCGCCGAGCATTGCGCGGACGAGCACGTGCTCTTCGGGGGCGCGGTCCGGGAAGATCATGCTGTCCCACAGGCAGCCGAGGATGCGGTACCCCTCGCCGCGGGGGATCAGCACGCCGAAGCCGCGGGGCACCGCGCCGGCCGCATCGCGCGCGTAGCCGAGCGCCACGACGGTGACCGGCGGGCAGTCGATCGACTCGAGCAGCCGCGCGAACCCCGCGTCGGCCGTGCGCAGCAGCGGCGCCATCGCCCACGGCTCCCCCGCCAGCACGACCGCGTCGGCCTCGAGCGGCGGTCCCGGCTCACGCTCGACGACGAACCCACCTCCCGGATGCGGCCGGACGGCGCGCGCCGCGACGCCGGTCTCGACGCGCAGGCCCGGCGTGCGCGCCAGCGCCGCCGGCAGGGCGGCGAGCCCCTCGCGAAACGACGTCAGCCAGCCCGACGGGCCGGCGGGACCTCCGACGGACGCTCCGGTGCGCCGCGCCGCACGCCTCTTCGCGAGCATCGCGCGCACCAGCGAACCGTGTTCGGCTTCCATCTGCGCCATCTTCGGAAACGAGGCCGGCAGCGAGAGCCGCTTCGCGTCACCGGCGAACACGCCGAGCACCATCGGCGCGATCAGCCGGTCGGCCGCCTGCCGGCCGAGCCGGCGCCGGGCGAAGTCCCAGACCGTCTCGTCCGCCGCCGAGGCGGGTCGGCCCGGAACGAACGGCTCCATCGCCAGGCGCAGCAGGCCGAGCGGGCCGAGCAGCCCGGCGCGGACAAAGCGGACCGGGTGCGCCGCGATCTCCCGCATCGTGCCGGCCCGGACCAGGAAGCGGTGCGCCGCCGCCTCGTCGGCCGGGAGCTTCTCGAGCCCCGCCGCGGCGACCAGCCGGTCGATCGCCGGCTCGTTGTCGAGAAAGCCCGTCGGCCCCTCCTCGACCAGCCAGCCGTCGTCGTGCGCGGTGCGCACCTTCCCGCCGACGACCGGCTCCCGTTCGAGCACGACGACCTCGAGCCCGCCCGGAAACGCGCCGGCCTGGTCCGCCGCGGCCCGCGCCGCCGCGAGCCCGGAGATTCCGCCGCCGATGACGACGATGCGCCGCGCGTCCACGTCCGCCCCGTCGCCGCTTCAGACCGTGCGGCTGAAGATCGGCGAGTCGCCCTTCTCGTGCTTGTCGCGCCAGTACGTGTCGAAGCACATCGCCAGGTTGCGGATGAACAGCTCGCCGGCCGGCGTCGCCTCGATCACGTCCTCGCCGAGCGTGACGAGGTCGTTGGCCGCGTGCTGCCCGAGCCGGGCGAGGTCCTCGGCGAAGTGCTCGTCGAAGGTGATCTTCCAGCGCCGCTCGACCGCGCGCTTGTCGATGCGGAAGTTGCACATCAGTTCGTGGATCACCTCGCGGCGCAGCTCGTCCTCGTCGGAGCGCACGACACCGCGCTCGACCGGCAGCTCGCCGGCCTCGATCGCCCTCTGGTACCGGCTGAGCTTCTTGAGATTCTGCACGTAGGCGCGCCGCACGTCGCCGATCGCCGAGATGCCGAGTCCGAGCACGTCGCTGGCCGGGATCACCGTGTACCCTTGGAAGTTCCGCCGCAGCCGCCCCTCGCGCCGTGCCACCGCGAGTTCGTCGTCCGGCCGCGCGAAGTGGTCCATGCCGATCGGCTCGTAGCCGGCCTCCATGAAGCGCTCACGCGCCACCGCGAACAGCTCGAACTTGACGTCGCGCGAAGGCAGCGTCGCCTCGTCGAGCTTCTTCTGGTGCCCGCGGATCCACGGAACGTACGCGAAGGAGTAGACCGCCGAGCGGTCGGCGCCGAGCCGGACCACTTCGTCGACGCTCTTCTCGAACGTCTCCGGCCGCTGGTGCGGCAGACCGTAGATCAGGTCGATGTTGGTCCCGGAAAACCCGCGCCGCCGCGCATGCTCGACCAGCGCGGCGGTCTGCTCGAGACTCTGGACGCGGCCGACCGCCTGCTGGACCTCCGGCGTGAAGTCCTGCACCCCCATCGAGAGCCGGTTGAACCCGAGATCGGCCAGCACGTCGACATGCTCGGCGGTGGTCACCCGCGGGTCGACCTCGACCGCGAGTTCCGCCCCCTCGACCGGCTCGAAGTACGACAGGAGGTGTTCGAGCAGCGCCGCGAGTTCGCGCGGCGCGTGGTACGTCGGCGTCCCGCCGCCCAGGTGGAGCTGCGAGAACGTGCGGCGGTGCGACAGCCGCTCGGCGACCATCGTGATCTCGCGCCGCAGCAGCTCGAGGTACGGTGCGGCGCGCTCCTTGTGCGGCGTGATGATCACGTGGCAGCCGCAGAACAGGCAGCGCTCCTCGCAGAACGGGAGGTGCAGGTAGAGCGACAGCGGCTCGTCGCCGTGCGCGTCGGCCTCGGCGAGGTGCCGCTCGTACAGCGCGGCATCGACGCTCTCGTCGAACTCGACCGCCGTCGGATAGCTCGTGTAGCGCGGTCCCGGCTGGTCGTAGCGGGACAGCAGCTCGGCGGTGACCTTGCGTGCGATCGGGCGCGGATCCCTGCCTCGTGCGTTCATCGTGCGTCCGCCTCCCGGTGCACGGTCTCGATCAGTGCGTGCACCGACTCGATCGGCGCGTCCGGCAGGATGCCGTGGCCGAGATTGACGACATGCCCGCGACGCGGGACGGCCGCGAGCAGTTCGCGGGCCGCGCGGCGCTTCGCCTCCGGCCCCGCGCCGAGGATCGCCGGGTCGAGGTTACCCTGCACCGCGCGGTCCGGTCCGACCAGCGTGCGGACCTCGGCGAGGTCGAGCCGCCAGTCGCAGGCGATCGCCTCGGCGGGCAGCGCCGCGTAGTCGCCGATCAGGTGCGGGGCGTCGTTGACGAACAGGATCCGCCGCACTCCCGCCTCGCCGAGACGCTCGAGTAGAGCGACCAGGTGCGGGCGCACGTGCCGCCGCCAGTCGCGTCGCGAGAGCAGCCCGGCCCACGTGTCGAAGACCTGCACCGCGTCGGCGCCGGCCCGCACCTGCTCGATCAGGTAGTCCGCCGAGAGCCGCGCCAGCCGCGCCAGCAGCCGGTCGAACAGTTCCGGCTCGCGCGCCAGCAGCGCCCGCAGGGCCGGGAAGCCCCCGCGGCTTCCCCGCCCCTCGACCAGGTACGCCGCCAGCGAGAGCGGGGCACCGGCAAAGCCGAGCAGCGCGACCTCGTCGGGAAGTTCGGCGCGGACGAGCCGCAGCGCCGCCGGCACCTCGGGGGCGATCTCGCCGGGCGCGGGCTCGCGCAGGGCGTCGATCTGATCGGCGGTGCGCAGCGGGCGCTCCATCACCGGTCCGGGATCAAAGTGGAAACTCACACCGAGCGCGGCCAGCGGGCTCATCAGGTCGGCGAAGATGATCGCCGCGTCGAGCGGAAAGCGCCGGATAGGCTGCAGCGTGACCTCGGCGGCCAGTTCCGGCGAGGCGCAGAGCTGCTCGAAGCTGTACCGCGCGCGCAGTTCGCGGTACTCGGGCAGGTAGCGCCCCGCCTGGCGCATGATCCACAACGGGCGGCGCGGGGTCTCGCGGCAGGCCAGCGCCTCGACGAACAGTCGTCCGCTCATCGGGTCTCCTCGGGCGCCAGCGTCAGCCGGTAGCCGACACCACGCACGGTGTGGATGTGCCGCGGCGATTCCGGGTCCGGCTCGAACCGGCGCCGCAGGCGCACGATGAAGTTGTCGATCGTCCGCGTCGAAGGGAACACGTCGTAGCCCCAGACCTTCTCGAGGATCTCCTCGCGGGCGACGACCTCGCCGGCCCGTTCGGCCAGCGCCTTGAGGATCATCGCCTCCTTCTGGGTCAGCGTGTGCTCCCGACCGTCCCAGCCTCGCGCTTGGTAGCTGCCGAAGTCGATCCGGTTGCCGCCGAACTCGAGCGTCGCGCCCCCCGGCGGCGGCTCGCGGTACCACGTCCGGCGTCGCAGGATCGCGCCGACCCGCAGCAGGAGTTCGCGCAGGTGGAACGGCTTGGTCAGGTAGTCGTCGCCCCCCGCCTCGAGCCCGCGGATGCGGTCCTCCGGGGTGCTGCGCGCCGTCAGGAACAGCACCGGAACGCGGCGGTCCTCCTCGCGCAGCGTCTCGCACAGCGTGAAGCCGTCCATGCCGGGCAGCATCACGTCGAGCACGATCAGGTCGTACGCCCCGTCGCGCGCCATGGCGAGCCCCTCGAGCCCGTCGTGGGCGACCTCGACCGCGTAGCCATCGAGTTCGAGATTCTCGCGGATTCCCGAGGCGAGATGCCGCTCGTCCTCGACGACCAGGATCCTCGCTCCTTCGATGCCGTTCATCGCGGTCCCTCCGCCGCCGGCCAGCGTACGGTGAAGCGCGCCCCGCGGCCCGGCCCGTCGCTCGCCGCCTCGACGCGCCCGCCGTCGAGTTCGACGAACCGCCGGACCAGGTACAGCCCGAGGCCCGACCCGCGGCTGCGCCGCTGGAGTTCGTCGCCCGGCCGGTAGAACTTGAGGAACAGGTTGGCCGCCTCCTCCGGCGCGAAGCCGACGCCGTCGTCGCGCACGGTGACCCGCACGACCGATCCTTCGCGCACCGCCTCGACCACGACGTGCCGGCCCTCACCGGCCTCGGCGGCCTTGATGGCGTTGTCGACCAGGTTGCGCAGCACGGAACTCATCGCCGCACGGTCCGCCTCGACGACCAGCCCGGCGGGAGCCTCGCAAGCCAGCTCGACTCCGGCCTCCTCCGCACGCACGCGCTGCTCTTCGAGGGTGGCGCGGACCATCTCGGCGACGTCGAGCCGTTCGGGCATCCGGGGCAGCGCGCCCTCTTCGATGCGGGCCGCGTCGAGGATGTTGATCACCATCGACTCGAGCCGGTCGATGTCCTGGACCAGGCGACGGACGATCCGCCGGCGCATCTCCGGCGGCGGATCGCGATAGAGCAGCGTCTCGGCGGCCAGGCGCATCGAGGCGACCGGGCTCTTGAACTCGTGCGAGACCGCCGCGACGAAGTTCTGCTGCCGGCGCCTCAGCGAGGCGTCCTGGCGCATCGCGCGGGCCAGCACGGCCACCCCGGCGAGCAGGACGAGCAGGAAGAACGACCCCTCCCACACGTAGCGGTTGATCCGACGCCGCCGATCCTCGTGGAGCCGTTCCTGCACCTCGGTCGAGACGACGACGCCGCCCCCGTCCGCGGGAACGAGTTCCTCGAAGATCGCCAGCACCTCGTCCTGCGGGACGCCGCGGGCCAGCAGCCGGGCCGCCGCCGCCGCATCGCGATCGTGGTGCGCGAGGATCTGCCGCTCGACGCGCGTGGTGTAGGCGACCTCATCGAAGATCCACCACACGACCTGCGCGGCGCAGACCGCCAGCAGCATCAGGAAGCCGATCTGCAGCGCACGCTCGGGCTCGATGCGGCCCCCCGGACCCCTGGCTGGCCGCTCCGCGTCGCGCGAGGTCACGAAAGGACCTCGGCGAGCGCGGCCGCGAACCGGTCGATGTGCTCTTCGGTGTGCGCCAGCGAAAGGAAACCGACCTCGTAGGCCGACGGCGCGAGGTTGATCCCGCGCTCGAGCAGGCGATGGAAGATCGTCCGGTACCGCTCGGCCGCCTCGCCGGCGATCGCCTCGGCCGCCCGCGGCGGTTCGCCGGGCTGGAGCGACATCCAGAAGATCGAGCCGACGCGCACCAGCCGCGCCCCGGGCCGTGCCGCCTCGAGCAGCGGGGCGATGCGGGCCTCGAGCGCCTGTCCGAGCCGTTCGAGCCGCTCCCACGCCCGCTCGCGCTCGAGGATCTCGAGCGTCTTCGCGCCGGCGGTCATCGCGACCGGATTGCCCGACAGCGTGCCGGCCTGGTAGACGGGACCGAGCGGGGCGAGCCGCTCCATCAGTTCGCGGCGACCGCCGAACGCGCCGACCGGCATGCCGCCGCCGATCACCTTGCCGAACGTCGCCAGGTCGGGCGTGATCCCGGACAGCTCCGCGGCTCCGCCCCGCGCCACGCGGAAGCCGGAGATCACCTCGTCGAACAGCAGCAGCGCGCCGTGCGCGGCGGTCAGCTCGCGCAGCAGCGTGAGGAACTCGCGCCGCTGGACGAGCAGTCCGTTGTTGGCCGGCACCGGCTCGATGATCACCGCGGCGATCTCGTCGCCCCGCTGCTCGAACAGCCGCGTGAGCGCCTCGGAATCGTCGAGTGGCAGCACGAGCGTCAGTCCGGCGAACGGCGCCGGCACGCCGGCCGACGACGGCTGGCCGAACGTCACGAGCCCCGAGCCGGCCGCCACCAGCAGGTGATCGACGTGGCCGTGATAGCAGCCGGAGAACTTGACGACGAGATCGCGCCCGGTCACGCCGCGGGCCAGCCGGATCGCGCTCATCACCGCCTCGGTCCCCGAAGAGACGAACCGCACGAGGTCGATTCCCGGATACGCCGCCGTGACCCGCTCGCCGAGTTCGATCTCCGCCTCGCACGGCGCGCCGTAGCTCAGCCCGCGCGCCGCCGCCTCCTGCACCGCCGCGACGACCTCGGGGTGCGCGTGTCCGAGGATCAGCGGCCCCCAGCTCATGACGAAGTCGACGTAGCGGCGGCCGTCGACGTCCTCTAGTTCGGCCCCCGCGCCGCGACGGATGACGTGCGGCGTGCCCCCGACGGCGCGGAACGCCCGGACGGGAGAGTTGACACCGCCCGGCAGCACGCGCCGGGCACGCTCTAACAGGTCGGCAGAACGGGTTCCGTCGGTCATGGTCACGCTCTCCGTGAACTGCGCCCGGACGACGCCCGCGCGCCGTCCGCGCGCTCGAGGGCGTCGAGCAGGCCGTCGATGCCGGGCCGCGTCGCCTCCGCGGCGACCTGCCAGCCGCGGGCGCGGATCGCCCCGCTGGTCGTCGGCCCGATGGATACCAGCAGCACGCCGTCGATCCCCCGCGCGCGGTGCGCCAGCCCCTCGACCGCCGACGGGCTGGCCAGCAGCGCGGCGCTGGCCCCGAGCGCCCGCAGGTCGTCGCGCGGCGTGCGTGGGGGCACGGGTACCGTACGGTAGACCGGCAGGCGGATCACCTCCACGCCGCGAGGCGTGAGCGCGTCTTCGAGGTCCCGCCGCGCGCGGTCCGCGCAGGGCGCGACGACGCGATCGCCTGCGCGCAGGTCCGTCTCGCCGGCGAGCCGGGCGGCGAGCGCCCGGCCGTGGGCCGCCGCGGGCTCGATGTCGACCCGTCCGAACGCCGCCCGCGCGGCGGCGGCGGTCGCCGCTCCGACGACGGCGATGCGCACCGTGGCCGGCGGGGGCGCGTCGAGCAGTTCCGCCGCACGCCGCACCGCGCGCGGCGAGGTCAACGCGAGCACCGCCGCGCCGCCGACGGCGCCGCGGAGCCGGGCGGCGAGATCCGGCGTCTCGATCGGCTCGATCGCAAGGCACGGATAGACCAGCGCCCGCCGGCCGCGCCGCTCGAGGGCGTCGACCCACGGCCCCGCGTCCTCGGCCGGCCGGGTGACCAGCACGAAGCCCTCCGCGGGATCGTCGTTCATGCGCCGGTCGCTCCGGCCGTGCCGGTCAGCTCGTGCCAGACCGGATCGACCAGCTCGAGCGGATCGGGGCCGGCAGCCTGCGCCCGGACGAGCCGCCCGTCGCGTTCGAGGATCGCGCGCAGCACGAAGCCCCCGCCGGAAGCGGACGTGCACCACGCGCCGAACGGCACCTGGCAACCGCCCTCGACGCGGGCCAGCAATGCCCGCTCGGCGCGCACAGCGCGGTGCGCCTCGACGTCGTCGAGCGCCTCGACCGCCGCGCGCACCGGGGCGTCCGCCGCGCGGACCTGCAGTGCCAGCGCGCCCTGCGACGGCGCCGGGACGAACAGCTCGGGGTCGAGCCGCTGCTCGACGAGCGGGCCGCGGTCGAGGGCCAGCGCCGGGTCCTCCCGCGCGGCGCGGTCGATCCGGTCGAGCCCCGCGGCGGCGAGCACGATCGCGTCGAACGTCCCGTCGAGGGCGCGCCCGACCCGCGTCGGCAGGTTGCCGCGCAGCAGGCCGATCTCGACGTCGGGGCGCAGCGCGCGCCACAGCGCGGTGCGCCGGGCCGAGGCGGTGCCGAGGCGCGCCCCCTGCCGCAGCGCGCCCGCCCCGTCGAGTGCCTCCGGACGCGCGAGCAGCCGGTCGGCGGGGTCGACCCGTTCGGGAACCGCGGCGATCGTCAGGCCGTCGAGGCTGACCGACGGCAGGTCCTTGAAGGAATGCACGGCGACGTCGATCCGCTCGTCGACGAGCGCCCGCTCGATCTCGGCGGAAAACACGCCCTGCGTGCCGACCTGCGAGAACGAGCGATCCTGCACGCGGTCGCCGCTGGTGCGGATCACGACGATCTCGCTGGCGTGGCCGGCCTGCTCGAGCCGCCGGGCGACCCAGCGCGCCTGGATCATCGCCAGCCGGCTGCCGCGGGTTCCGAGCCTGAGCGTCACGGGGTGTCCTCCTCCTCGGCCACGACGGCCGGCCCGTCGGTGGCGGCGCCCGCGGCCCCCGCCAGCTCGTCCGCCAGGTCGCGGTCGAGCCCGTCGAGGAACCGCTCGACCGCCTCGTTGCCTCCATGCCGGGCCAGCGCCCTGAGCCCGGCGGTCGGGATGTGCGCGAAGCGCCGCGCGAGGGTCTCGGCCCAGCGCCGCACCGCCTGCCGCTCGGACTCGCCGAGCCCCGCCAACTCGCGGCGCAGCAGCCGGTCGACGCCCTCGACCGCGGTGCGCCGGTAGCGGCGCTGGAGCGCCGCGAGCACCGGGGCGAGATGCTGCTCGACGATCCGCTCCCGGAGTTCGTCGAGCGCCTCGTCGACGATCGCCCGCGCGTCGGCGAGTTCGACCAGCCGGTCGCGGCGGTTCTCCTCGGCGATGGCGATCACCTGGTTCATGCCGACCCGCTCGAGACCGGCGCGGGCCGCATCTTCCGGGGCGATGTCGGGCGGCACGGCCATGTCGACCACCAGCGGAGCCTCGCCCGACGGCGCGCGGGCGGCCAGCCGCTCGAGTGTCGCACGGTCGAGCACCGGATCGGCGGCCCCGGTCGCCGAGATCAGCGCCTCGACCGGCTCCGGCTCGCGCCGGAACGCATCGAGCGGGAGCGCCCGGCCGCCCACCTCGGCGGCGAGCGCCTCGGCGCGGGCCAGCGTGCGGTTGACGACGAGGATCTCGACGCCCCGCTCCGCCAGCTCGCGGCACGCGCGCTGCGTCATCGGCGAGACGCCGATCGCGGCGACCGGACCGGGCGTGCGGGCGAGACGCTCGCGGATCCGGTCGAGGGCGATCTCGGCCAGCGAGACGCGGCGCTCGCCGACATGCGTGTCCCGATGCACCCGGGCGGCGACGCGCAGGGCGTGTTCGAACAGCAGCTCGAGCCGGCTGCCGACCAGACCGAGGCGGCGGGCGCTCTCGTAGGCGTCCCTGACCTGGCCGACGATCTCGGTCTCCCCCGGGCGCGCCGAGTCGAGTCCGGCGGCGACGAGCAGCAGGTGCTCGGCCGCTCCCTCGCCGGCCCAGGCGCGGAGGATCTTCTCGGCCTCGCCGGGCGCAGGCTCGGCGCCGGCCAGCTCGCGAAAGATCCGGGCCCGGAAAGGGCCGATCGGCGTGCCGCGCGGGACGACGAACGCCAGCTCGACGCGGTTGCAGGTGGCGATGTAGGCCAGCTCCGCCACGCCGAGGGCGGCCGCGAGTCGCGGCAGGCGTTCGTCACGTTCCGCCTCGGGGATCGTGAACCGCGCCAGCGTGTCCGCGCCGCCGTTGCGCCAGGAGATGCCGACGAGTCCGATGCGTTCCATGATGGAGACTGAATAACACGTTCGGCTGCCGCGAGTGTCACGGTTGCGTCAGAGACGCGGTCCGCCGGCGGGCCGGCCCCGGCGGCGCTTGGCTCCCTCCCCCGGCGATCCCAGAATGGACGTGCCATGGCCAGGACGACATCGGCACGGACCCGCACGCTCGACGAACTGCTGCGGCGCCACGCCCGGCCGGCGGAGGAACTCGCCCGGCCGGCTCCGGAGCATGGCGAGGGAGCGCTGCGCTGCGTCGCCTGTGCCCACCGCTGCCTGATCCGCCCGGGGCGGGCCGGCGTGTGCCGGGTGCGCTTCAACGAGGACGGGCGCCTGTTCGTCCCGTACGGCTACGTCGCGGGCGGCCTGGCGGTCGATCCGATCGAGAAGAAGCCGTTCTTCCACGTGCTGCCCGGCGAGGGAGCGCTGTCGTTCGGAATGCTCGGCTGCGACCTGCACTGCCCGTACTGCCAGAACTGGCAGACGTCGCAGACGATCCGTGATGGCGACGCGGGCGGCCCGATCCTGCCGATCGCCGCCGAGGCGATCGTCGAGGCCGCCGAGCGGCACGGCGCGCGCGTCGTCGTCTCGACCTACAACGAACCGCTGATCACCTCCGAGTGGGCGGCCGCGGTCTTCGACCGTGCCCGTGACCGCGGGATGCTCACCGGCTTCGTCAGCAACGGCAACGCGACCGACGAGGTGCTCGACTTCCTCCGGCCCCGGCTCGATCTGATGAAGATCGACCTCAAGGGGTTCGACGACGCGGCCTACCGCAGGCTCGGCACGACGCTCGATCGCGTGCTGGCCGGGATCCGCGGCGCGGTCGGCCGTGGTTTCTGGGTCGAGATCGTCACGCTGGTCGTTCCGGGCTTCAACGACGACGACGAACAGCTCCGCGGCATCGCCCGGTTCATCGCCGGGCTCTCGCGGAACATCCCGTGGCACGTCACCGCGTTCCACCCGGACTACCGGATGACCGACCGGGGGGCCACGCCGGCCGCGACGCTGATGCGCGCGTGGGAGATCGGCCGCGAGGAGGGACTGCGCTTCGTCTATACCGGCAACCTGCACACCGGCGGACGCACCGAGTCGACCTGGTGCCCTTCGTGCGATGCGCTGCTGGTCGAGCGCACCGGCTGGCACGTGCGGACCGTCGAGCTGCGTGACGGTCGCTGTGCGCGGTGCGGCGTGCAGATCCCCGGCGTGTTCTCCCTGCCACGGCGCTGATCGGCCCCGAAATCTCGCGGACGCACGCCGCGCGATCGATCGGCTGCCCGATCGGTCATCCGTGCGGCATGGGCAGAGCGCCGTCGACGAGGAACGTCTCGCGCGGAAACGAGAACAGCCGGTTGTGTCTGAAGTCCTTGCGCAGGATCTCGACGCACGCGCCGGTCGTCACGCACTGCCAGGTCTCGAGCCGGCGCGGCTGCGAGAACGCCAGCGCGGCCGGCGAGAGCAGCGCGAGGTTGATCCCGCGTCGCGGGTCCCGCGCCGAACGGTACCGCAGCACCTCGACGCCGTCGGCGCGCGCCGCGGCGCCGAACGGCTGGCTCTCCGCGTACGAGGTCTTCGACGAGAGTTCGGCCTTGAACGCCTCGAACGGCGGGCGTGTCAGGTCGGCCGCCCGGCGGCTCTCGACGGCGATCCGGAAACTCGTCAGCTCGATGCTCGTCTGCGGCAGGTCGGCCCGGGTTCCCGCGCGGAACAGGAACCGGTAGTAGGCGACCTCGGCCATCGCCGCCGCGACACCTTCCGAGGCGTAGAGGATGCCTCGTTCGCGGCGCGTGCCGAAGCGCGAGCCGTGGCGCAGCGGCGGGTAGCGGAACGGCGCGGCGAGCAGGTAGTGCAGGTGCCGGACGTCGTCGGCCAGCGGCGGCTTGACCCGCTCGAGCAGC
>JAJRXN010000205.1 GCA_024276295.1 Acidobacteriota bacterium | reverse complement strand
TGCGACGGCGGCGTGTGGAAGTCGACCGACGGCGGCGACACGTTCCTCAACCGCAACGGCAACATGAACCTGACGCAGTTCTACGCCGTCGGCATGCACCCGACCGACACCGGAATCATCTGCGGAGGCGCCCAGGACAACAGCTCGCTCGCCCGGACGACGGAGGACGTGTGGGACCTGCAGGCGGTGACCGGCGACGGGTTCGTCTGTCACGTCGATCCGCAGAACCCGGACTACAACTACATCGCCTCGTATCCGTCAGGCGGCTACCCGAACGTCAGCCGCTCGGAGACCGGGATTCTCGGCTCGTTCCACGGGATCACGCGCGCAAGCAACGGGTTCATCGGCGGTGACCGGATCAACTGGGTCACGCCCTACATCCTCGACCCGACCAGCCCGAACATCCTCTATCTCGGCACGCACCGCGTGTACAAGTCGACCGACTACGGCGACAACTGGACGCCGGTCTCCGGCGATCTCACGAACGGGTCGGGCAGCCTGATCGCGCTCGACGTCAACCGCAACTTCCCCGAGGTCGTGCTCGCCTCGTCGACCAACGCGACGGCCTGGCGCACGACCGATGCCGGCGACACGTGGGAGGACATCACGGCCGGCCTGCCGCCGCGGTCGATCCGCGACATCGCCTCCGATCCGCTCGATCCCGATCGCGCACTGGCCGTCGTCAGCGGCTTCGGGACCGCGCACCTGTGGGAGTGGCGCGCCGGTGCGGGCTGGACCGCGGCCGGCGACGGCCTTCCCAACGTACCGGCCAACACGGTGCTGATGCTGACCGACCAGCAGGTCTATGTCGGAACCGATACCGGCGTGTTTCGCAGCGTCGACGGCGGCGCGACGTTCGTGCCGTTCATGGACGGCCTGCCCGAAGGGCTGGTGATCGACGATCTGCGGTACAACCAGTCGCTCGACACGATCACCGCAGGGACCTACGGTCGCGGCGCCTGGCAGGTGCAGGTCGATCCGCTCGAGCCGATCGTGCTCTACGATTCGATCGAGCTTCCACTGACCGAGGTCGACGGTGACGGCGACGGCTCCGTCGAGCCGGGCGAGACGTGGGAGGTCCGTCCGCGGCTGCGCAACGTCGGCAGCCAGACGGCGCAGGGCGTCGAGGCCCGGCTCGCCACGGCGACCCCCGGCGTGACGATCGAGACCCCCGATCGGCGACCCTACGGCGACATCGTCGCCGGAGCCGTCGCCGGCTCGGTCGACCGCTACCGGTTCGTCGTGGCGCCGGACTTCCCGTGCGGCGAGACGATCGTGTTCGACATCGTCGACATCACCTCGACCAACGCCCCCGGAAGCTACCGCGACGAGCCTGCCGCCTTCACGATCACCGTCGTCGACCAGTACGAACCGCCGATCGTCTCGACGGTGTTCGACGACACGCTCGACCCGAGTCCCGCGGGCAACTGGTCGCACCAGGCGTACGATCCCGGATTCTGGCAGTGCCAGCTCACGTACGTCGACGAGTGGCATCTCGACTCGAAGGACGCCGCGCACGGCCAGAGCTGGCTTGCCGGAAGCGGGCCGGGAGGCTCCTACGCCAAGGTCAACTACGCATGGCTGTATCTCGAAGGGCGCGACTCGTCGAACGGTCCCGGGATCGACATTCCCGCGGATGCTCGTTCGGCGACGCTGACGCTGGTGCACCGCTACGACACGACGTCACTGCGGGACGGCGGCCAGGTCGTGATCGACGCCGTCCAGGACGGCCAGGACGTCTACGAACCGCTCGTCCCCGACGGGGGCTACGACGGCAAGCTCGAGACCGGACGCTGCAACGGCCTCGAGGGGAAGGAAACGTTCACCGGCAGCTCCGGCGGGTGGATCACGAGCACGTTCGACCTGAGTCCGTGGATCGGCCGGAAGATCTGGCTCGCGTTCGTGTTCGGCTCCGACAGCTCGGCGGACGCGCTCGAAGGCTGGTGGATCGACCAGGTCACGGTCGAGACCGAAAAGCTCGGCCCGCCGGTCTGCCAGATCGCCGACTGGCCGGGCGAGGTGCCGCCGACGGTGCGCTTCGAGCGGATCGCCGGCGGTGACGTGCGCGCGACCTGGGACGACGCCTGCAATGCCGGCACGCTGCCGGGCCAGACGTACGCCGTCGAGGCGGGTGACCTCGATGCCCTCGCGGGCAGCGGCACGTACGCGCACGCGGCGATCGACGGTCGCTGCGACCGCCTCTCGCCGGACACGTTCACGCCGGCACCGGGCAACCGCTACTGGCTGATCGCCTCCGGGGTCAGCGGACGCGAGGGCCCGCTCGGCTTCGGCCGGCCGCACACCGACGGCACCTGCGGGCTGCCGCGCGAGGGGGCGTGCCCCTGAAGTCCGTGGCGACGGTGACGGGGGGCCTGCTCTTCCGGCGCGGACGCCAGCGTCGGGACCGTCACTCGTGGGCGATCGGCTTGTCGGTGAACAGGTAGTCCTTCAGCTCGGAGGCGAAGGTCGTGTCACGCCGGCGGATCCACTCGAGCAGCATCGCCGCGTGCTCCTTCTCCTCGTCCCGGTTGTGGGCCAGGATCGCCTTCAGGCTCCCGTCGCGACAGGCATCGACCCGCTGGTTGTACCAGTCGACCGCCTCGAGTTCCTCCATCAGCGAGACGATCGCCCGGTGCATGTCCCGCGTCTCATCGGTCAGCTCGTCGATCGGTTCGTGGTATCCCTCGTTGGACATCGCTCTCTCCGGTGATGGCACGACGGCCATGTCGGGCGGGAGACCATTCTACTCGCGGCTGAGCAGCAGCAGTGCAGGCGATCAGCGACGTGGACCGTACGGGGGCGGCTGGACGGCACCGTACCGCAGTGCCGGCCACTCGGCGAAGGCGAGAAAGAAGATCATGAACAGATTGACCAGCGGGATCAGCATCAGCAGCGCAAGTGCGCCGGGATACCCGGCCTTGGAAAAGATCTTCCAGAACGGCAGGACGACCAGCACCAGGACGATCAGCAGTCCGATCAGGCCGCCGGGGCCGAAAGGACCCATCATGGACATCGTCGGGGACATCATCGGGCTCCCTCCCTTCGATCCGGCCCGACCACCGGACCACACCGCTTGGTCGCCGGATCACGGTGGCGAAGAAGAGGGTAGCATGAGCGGCCGCCGGCTGGCGTGATCGCCGTACCAGGGAATGCGAGCCACGCGATTTCCATCGCGATACTCCCAGGCGAGGGTCATGCACCACGTGCCCCCAGGGCCATCCGGAGCACGACGTATCCGAGAACCCCGGAAACGAGCGAGCCGAGGAGAATGCCGAGGCGTTCGAGGCCGCCATAGCCACCGCCGGCCTGGCTGAACGCCAGCGATGCGATGAACAGGCTCATCGTGAAGCCGATGCCGCACAGCAGGGTCACGCCGTGGAGCTGCCACCAGCCGACGCCCTCCGGCCGCGAGGCGAGCCCGAGCACGACGGCCAGCCAGCAGGCCGCCAGCACGCCGATCTGCTTGCCGAAGAACAGTCCGCTGACGATGCCGAATGGCACGGGGTGGAGCATGTCGGCCAGCGAGAGGCCTGCCAGAGGCACGCCGGCGTTGGCGAAGGCGAACACCGGCAGGACACCGAACGCCACCCATGGATGCAGCGTGTGCTCGAGATGGCGCAGCGGTGATTCGTGACCATGCGACGACGCGTCGCCGCCGGGCGCTCGCAGCGGAATGAACATCGCCAGCACGACACCGGCCAGCGTCGCGTGCACGCCCGACTTGAGCACGGCGATCCACAGCGGAACGCCGATCAGGACGTACGCCGCCGGCCGGACCACGCCGAGGCGGTTGAGGCAGAACAGCGCGGCGATCATCCCGGCGGCCACGCCGAGCGAGAGCATCGAGAGTTTCGCCGTGTAGAACAGCGCGATCACGATGATCGCCCCGAGATCGTCGAAGATCGCCACGCTGAGCAGGAACGCCTTCAGCGCCGCCGGAACCCGCTTGCCGAGCAGCGAGAGCACCCCGAGCGCGAACGCGATGTCGGTCGCCGTCGGAATCGCCCAGCCCCGCATCGCCTCCGCGTCACCCCAGTTGAAGGCGGCGTAGAACGCCGCCGGGACCGCCATCCCGCCGACGGCGGCGAACGCCGGCAGACTCGCCCGGCGCACGCTGGAAAGGTGCCCTTCGACCACCTCGCGCTTGAGTTCCATGCCGACGAGGAAGAAGAACACCGCCATCAGGCCGTCGTTGATCCAGAGGATCAGCGGCTTGGCGAGTCCGAGCGTGCCGATCCGGACCTCGAACGGCAGATCGAGCAGTGCGGCGTAGTGCGCGCGGAGCGGCGAGTTGGCGACCACGAGCGCCACGATGGCGGCCGCCATCAGGCACAGGCCGCCCGAGGCTTCCATCCGGATGAAGTCCCGGAGGGGCTTCATCATCCTGTCCACGGCATGAGGTCCTTCGGTCAATGCGGGTTCTCCAGCGACTGGAAACGTCGCAACGCCAGCGGCGTCGGCTGGGAGCGCGACACCGTCGCCACGAAATACACCATGTCGAACGCGTCCGCCGGCACGAGGAACGCCGAAGCGTCCTGGGCCTTCCATGCCCGCTCGTGCCGCAACCACCGTCCCGCCGTCGATCCGGCCCGCGCCTCGCGCAGATCGAGCAGTAACGCCGGCATCCCGACCGCCGCGAGGGCGCCGTCCATCACGTCCTCGGCCCCCGCAGTGAACGTGCGTTCGCCGGGCGGAAGGTGCGCGCCGTACGATCCGCCGCCGAACGCGCCGCCGATCGCGACATAGGCGTCACCGAGTTCCTCGGCGAGCCGCATCCCCATCGGCTCGAGCGTTCCCTCGGCCAGGCCCGGCATCCGGAACGGTGCCCGGGCCACGTGCAGGTTGTGGGCCCAGACGATCATTCCGCCATCGTCGCCCCGCCGCCCGAGGATCCACAGCGCGGTCCGCGCCATGCCGGCTTCGCGGATCACGGCGCCCTTCCTGCGGTCCGTGGCGACGAACAGCGCATTGCCCGCCTGGCCGATCGAGGCCAGCCGCAGCATCCGTTCGTACTCGCCGGCGGAAGACGCCGCGACGAGGGTCTCGCGCCGCGAGCGGACGAGTTCGACGAGCCGGTCGTAGCTTGCGAGCAACGCGCGGCGCTGGTCACCGTCGAGCGTCGCGTACCGCCGCCAGGTGCCTGGCCAGAAATCGCCCTGCTGCAGCTCGAGACCGAGCGCCGTGGCGTCGAACGGCACGTCGACGCCGGCAGCGCGCAGCAGGTCCAGCACCTCCCGGACCCCCTCGGCGGGCGCCGTGACGTCCATGCCGAAGACGCGGACCATCGCCGCGGACGGACGTCCTGCGTTGTACTGCCGGATCCACTCGACCAGATCGAGCATCTCCTCGGTGTCCCAGACGTACCAGCCGGCGAGCCGGTTCATCGTCTCGCGCAGGTTCCCCTCACCGGAGGTCACGTAGCGGTCGATCGCCTCGGCATGCGGAAAGCTCTCTTCGAGGATCAGTGTGCGGAATCCGAGTTCCTCGATCAGGTGACGCACCAGCAGGCTCTTGACGAGGAGCTGCTCGCGTGTGTCGTGACGGCTCTCGCCCAGACCGACCACCCGGGCCTCGCCGATCATCTCGCGCAACGCCGCGAGACCGGCGGCGCGCGCCGGACCTTCGAGGCTCTCGATGGGGTGCGCGTTCTTCGCGGCCCACCTGATGAAACCGGCCGAGCCGGTCTCCGGCGTGCGGATGCATCCCGCGGCCCAGAGTCCGAGCGCGACCGCGACCGCGAGCAGCACATGGTTGGCCGGTCCCGGGAGATTCGTGCCTCTCGCATCCATGGACCGTCCTCCCCGCGTCACGGCGCGTACGGATCGGCACGCACCGGCCCCGCGCCCGCCCGTCAGCCGGTTTCCGGCACTCCCTCGAAGAACTCGACGCTCCCCGTCTCGATCGCGTACTCGGCGCCGACGATGACGAGTCCATCCGTCCGGACCAGCCGCGCGAGGGTCCCGGAATCCTCGTGCAGGCAGGCGACCGTCCGGAGGACGTTGGCCCGCACGGCCTGCTCGAGCACGGCGTCTCCCGCAGCCCCCCCGGCCACGCCGGGCAGCGCCTCGACCGCCGGCCGGATGCGATCGAGGATCGCGCGCAGGTGGCTCGAGGCCGTGGTCGCGGGCCGCCGTACAGCCTCGAGGGTCGCCGCCACCGCTCCGCAGCGCGAATGTCCGAGCACGACGACCAGCCGCGCGCCGAGCTGCTCGGCCGCGAACTCGATGCTGCCGATCTGGGACGGAGCCGCGACGTTGCCCGCGACCCGCACGACGAACAGGTCGCCGAGTCCCTGGTCGAACACGATCTCCGCCGGGACGCGGGAATCGGCGCAACCGAGGATCACCGCGAACGGCGCCTGCCCGGCCACGAGTTCCCGCCGGCGCGCCTGGTCGGCCAGCGACGCGCCCTTCCGCGCACCGGACACGAACCGGCGGTTGCCTTCCCGCAGGCGCCGAAGTGCTTCCGCTGCCAAGACCATCGACGAACCGTCCTCGCCCGGCCATCGCCCGTGCCGCGTCCGACTGTGTCAGCCCTGACGACCGGATGCAACAACCCGTACCCGGGCCGAATGCGGGCGGTCGGGCCGGGTCACGGCCGGCGCAGACGCGGGAGGAAGAACCCGGTCCGTGCGGCGTACTTCTCCCACGCGATGCCGAAGACGTCCGCCAGGGCACGCTCCTCGAGGCGGGCCCGATGAACCTCCGCGGGAGCGAACACGACCAGCGTCAGCAGCAGGCCCGCGAGACTCCTCGTGACGATGCCCGCCCCGATCAGCGCGATCGTCATCGCGAGGTAGGCGGGGTGGCGCACGAACCGGTAGGGCCCGGTGACGACGAAATGGTCGAGCACCGGTGCCACCCGACCGCCGATCGCGCGACCGAGGTGGGACGCCGACCACAGGAAGAGCGCCATGCCGCCGTAGAGCAGACAGAACCCGGCGACGCGTGCCGCCTCCCGGGACACGGGAAGCTGGTCACGAAAGAGCAGCGCGCCGGCCAGCGCGGCCACGCCGGCCATCGCCGTCAGAAGGACGGCCGTCCACTCCTGCGAACGGGTGACCATCGCCTGTTTCCCAGCACGGTCAGGGCGCGAGCGTCACCGACGCCGCGTGCACGGCGACCACCTGTCCGTGCCGCGTCAGCTCCGCACGGTAGCGGGCGACCTTGCCGGATTCCTCGACAAGGACGCTTGCCACGAGGGCGCTTCCGGCCGCCTCGTCGCGCTGGACGATCTCCGCACGCTCACCCCACCGCGAGCGGACCCGCGGCTGGCTGACGACCTGGCCCGCCTGCAGATCGCGGACGGTCAGCACGGCATCGAAGGCGCGTTCGGTCGTCGCGCTCGGGAGAATCTCCCACTCGAAGCCGTACGCCGGCACGATCACGGAACCATCGACGTCCGGTCGCGCACTCCGCGCTCCCACGGCCAGCACGATCCCGGCCGCGAGGAGAACGACACCGACCACCACGGGAAGTGCCTGCTTTCCCATGTCTGCTCCTCACTGAACGAGACTCTCGTCGCAGGAGTTTATCAAGGGACGTCCGCATGACGGACAGGCCGGATCGCGTCCCCGCGACCACGACGCCCTGCCCGCCCGGACTGCCGCCTCGGAAGACAGGCGC
>JAJRXN010000204.1 GCA_024276295.1 Acidobacteriota bacterium | reverse complement strand
CGTTCTTCGCCGAGTCGCTCGAGCCGTGGTCGATGTTCGCCCTGCTGCTGCTCTCCGTGCTGCCGGCCCTGCTGCTCGCGATCGCGGTCACGATGCTCGTCACCCTGCTGGTCCGTTCCCGGCTCCTTGCCGCGGTGCTGGTGCTCGGCGGGCTCGTCGGGTCGGTGGTCCTCCTGCTGCGCCTGCCGATGCCGTACGCTCCATGGTGCGATCTGACCGGATTCTCGCTCGCCTCGCTGCCGTCCGACCTGGCGCCGGTGTTCACCAACGGCCACCATCTCGCCCAGCGCGGCGCGATCACGGTGCTGGCGTGCGGACTCCTCGTGCTGTCCGCGGCGGTCTTCCCGCGGCGCGATGGCCTGCGGCGAGCGACCGTCGCGGGCGGCGGCGCCCTGATCGTGCTCGTCGCCGTCGCGATCGCGGCGGCCGGGATCGCGTCACACCGGGCGGGGCTCGCGCGGACCACGCGCTGGGCGAAGCTCCACGGATTCCGATCCGGCGATCCGGTCGCCGATCTGCTGAAGGTCGGAGGCACGGTCCGCCTCGATCCGGGACGTGCCCTCGTCGCGGAACTCGACCTCGATCTGGCCGCGCCCGCCGGGGCGGGACTCGAGCGCGTGCTGCTGACCCTCAATCCTGGGTTCGAGGTGACCGCGGCGACGCTCGGCGGACGCCCGGTCGAGTTCGAGGCGGCCGACGGCCTGCTCGAACTCGACGCCCGTCTGGCGCCGGGCGAGCACGCCACGGTCTCGCTCGCCTATCGCGGGACGCCGGACCCCCGTTTCGCCTACCTCGACCAGGCCACCCGTCCGGAAGAAGAGAGCTTCCAGGATCTGCAGTCGCGGCTGATCCTCGGGACCGATCCGGTGATCTTCACCCGCCGCTTCGTCGCGCTGATGCCGGGCATCGCATGGCTGCCGCGTCCCGGGTCGTTCTCCAGTGGGGACGATCCTGCCCGCCGCCCGCGCGATCCGTTCCAGCTCGACCTCGAGATCGTCGTGCCGGACGGTTTCGTCGTCGGGGGGCCGGGCCGGGCGCGCGAGGAGCCCGCCGGAGACGCGGGGCGCCGGTTCGGGTTCACCCCCGGGGCACCGGTCACGGCCGTGGCGCTCGTCGCAGCCCCGTACGTCCGTCGCACGCTCGATGTCGACGGCGTGCGCTTCGAGGTGCTCGTCTCGCCGGCGCATGCGGCCGGGATCGATCGCTTCGCACCCGCGAAGAGCGCGCTCGAGGAATCCCTGCGCGAGCGGCTCGGCCGCCTGCGCGAGGGCCGGCTCGAGTATCCGTACGACGGCCTGACCCTTGCCGAGATTCCGATCCGCCTGCGCGGCTTCGGTGGCGGCTGGCGCATGGACACGACGCTGGCCCAGCCGGGTCTCGCCCTGATGCGGGAGTCCGGCCTGCCCACCGCGGCCTTCGATCGTTGGCTCGCCGGAAGCGCGCTGGCGGAACTCGACGACGAGGAGCGCGGACGGAAGATCCTGGACGCGCTGGTCGCGTTCTTCCGGGGCGACCTGCTCGGAGGCGACGTCCTGGTCGCGGCCTCCCGCAACCCGGCCTGGTACCAGGTCGCCGCCGAGGGGCCCGATGCCCTGCCGCTCGACTTCCTGGTCGAGACGCTTTCGGCGGAGGTCGTCGCCGGGGATCCGGGGTTCTTCTCCTCGCACGTCTTCGACCGGAATCTCCAGCGGAAGATCGGGTCTACGGTCACGATGATGCTCATCGGAGGGGGGGACGCCGGCCCGGCGGAGCTTCTCGCGCACGAGGAGCTGAACCGGCCCGGCGTCTGGGAGCAGGTCGAGAACGTGGCGCTGGCCGAACTCGCGCCGGCCGAGGATCCGAAGCGGGCGTTCGCCGCGCTGCAGCTCAAGGGGCGTGCGATGGCCCGCACCTTCGTGCTGCGTGACGGGCGCGAGGCCGTGGCGCAGGTCCTCGGGGAACTCGTGGCTGCCCGCCGGGGGCGGCGCTACGGTCGCGAGGATCTCGTGGCGGCCGCGGAGCGGGCCGGCCAGGCGTGGGGTGAGGCGCTTTCCGACTGGATCGACGAGACGGCGCTCCCGGCGTTCGTCGCCGGTCCGGCGCGGGTGCTGCCGGTCGCGGCCGAGACCGGGGCCAGGTCACGCCGGCAGGTGCTCGTCGCGGTCCGCAACGAGGGAACGGCGGCAGGCTTCGTCATCGTGCGGGCCCTGCTCAGGCCGGAGGAGGAGAGCGCCGGCGAGCAGGCGGACGGCCGGCGGCGGCCGGAGGCGCGGACCAGCGATCCGGTCCGGATCCCGGCGGGCGAGGCGCGCGAGATCGGCCTCGTCGTGCCGGATCCGCCGCTGCGCGTGGTGATCGAGCCGCTGCTCGCCCTGAACCGCGAGCCGTTCGCGGTACCCCTCGAACCGGCCGCGGAGGACATCGAGCCGCTGGAGACGTCGTTCGCCGGGGCCCGCGTCTCGGACTGGGCGCCGGCCGACCGCGGGATCGTCGTGTTCGATGATCTGGGAACGGGGTTCGAGGTCGAGCAGGCGGAGCCGAAGGGCTGGCTCGCCCGGCTGCGGGGCTCCGGCCGGCGACTGCCGGACAGCGAGCTCGACCACGGCCTTCCGGTGCTCGGCGTGACCGACTCGGCCGCCGCGAACCGCTGGGCCCGCGTCGAGGCGCCGGGGGCCTGGGGACGCTACCGGCACACGGTGGCCGTCGCCATGCCGGCCGGGCCGGACACCGCGGCCGTGTTCGGCGGCGAACTGGAGCGGGAGGGGACGTTCCGTCTCGAGGTGCATGTCCCGCCGGTCGAACAGCTTCCGCTCCCGCTGCGGGTCGCCGAGCGGGGAACCTGGAATCTCGCGGTCGTCGAGCCGCAGGACGGTCCGTCGTTCTCCTTCGACGCGCAGGACGCCGGTCCCGGATGGCACGACCTGGGCCGGCTGACGCTCGGCCGCGGGGCGGTCCGGATCCGCCTGTCCAATCCGGGCGACTCGCGGCGGCTGCTGCTGGCCGACGCGCTGCGCCTCGTTCCCGTCCGGACCGGAGACGACCAGCCGGTGGAGGTGAGCGAGCCATGAGGGATCTGCGACCACTCCTGCTGGGGATGCTGGTCGGCACCGTCGTCGCGGGATGCGGCCCCGGACCGTCCGGCCG